>NZ_CACSIH010000106.1:0-1478 GCF_902705805.1 Alteromonas alvinellae
ATCTTATGGATAACAGCCGGATCCGTAATACAAGTAATAATTTTGACGTTGGTTTTTTCACAAGCCTCACAGACTGTGATGTCAATATTGAATACTCTTTTTAACCTTTGTGCCCACGACATGCTTCGCGCATGGTATGGTTTATCTGAATCTTTCAGATGCTCTGCTAAGCGAGGGCTATTCTTACCGCGTTGTGAAGCCGTTACCTCGGCACGCACCTTAGCATTGGGAGCAAACACGCCATAAAACCTCGTAAGGTTTAGCCTCGGCACTGGCACCAGTGCCGCGAGCTTGCCTATGAAATCCAAGGGAGTAAAAAAGACATGTGTGGTACCGTCTTGATAGGGAGTTTTCAGTTGATATCTTACTTTTCCTGAATCGGTTAGACTCAATCGTTGCTCGCTTAACGCTGGCCTTGAGATATATCTGCATAGCCTTTCCAGTTTGTCAGTTTGATGGCTGTCTGCAAACACCCCAGCGTGTAAGCTAAAACCGTTTATTTGAGCTAATTGACCGTAATGTTGTTCGTCTTTGGCAGGTAAGGTTTGCAAGGCAAAGACTTTTTTGCCTGTATCTGGTCCTACAGCAATGCGGTAATTGACAGAGGCTGCTTGCAAGGGCAGTAAACTATCTTCGTCATCCATGGGTAAATCGAGAAATGTGTTGTCCATATCCCGTTGAACGAGCCCGGCCTTCTCCAAGTAGGTCGCGATGCGATGGCTAATGACATTCACGAGGGTTTCCATATCATTGTGGTTTGGTGCTTTAACGCACTTGAATTTGGACTGTCCACACTCCTGAGTGATAACGCCTTCCAAAAAGAGCATGTGAAAGTGAATATTGAGATTCAGTGCACTACCAAATCGCTGAATGTAAGTCACCGCTCCTGTGTTTGCTTGCTTCTTAAGATACCCAGCCCGATGCACAATATCGCAAGAAATAGCACGATGAATGATTTGCATGATTTTACTTAAGTGTTTGGGATACCTAGCTAGAAGTAGACGAAGCGGGATGGGTAAACTCAATACCCATTGGCGTACAGGGTAACCGTGAAGAACATCTTCAACTAACAACTTGGCACTTTCTGCCATCCTTCTTGCACCGCAACTTGGGCAAAATCCCCTGCGTTTGCAGCTGAACGCCAGCAGTTTCTCATGCTTGCAGTCGTCACAAACTACACGCAAAAAACCATGCTCAAGCCGACCACACCTAAGAAACTCTTCAAACTCTTTTACCACATGAAGTGGTAACGACTTCCCTTTTTGTGAAAGCTGCTTCTGAAATTCTGGGTAGTGGCGTTCGACCAATTGATACAGTAACGTCTGCTCTGGACGATGTCGTTTATAGGTATGAGAGTGAGTTACTAGCAATGGCGCCTTTATCTTGAATTGGCATCACAGTGTGTATATGATTTTAATGTAAATCTACTGATCAATAGGGTGGGAAATTTATAGTCTCAAGGTCCGAAAAACGTACAA
>NZ_CACSIH010000107.1:0-467 GCF_902705805.1 Alteromonas alvinellae
TCAAACAGATCATTGATGACACTACTGAACTGCGCGTATCGCGGTGCAAAACTGTAACCGCATAGATCCAGTAAGGCGAAGTTAACATGATTGACACCGTGTGTATCTGTCGAGAGTACGTCAGGTTTGATTTCACTGCTGTTGGATTGTAACAGGTCATAAATATAGTGTGATTCGTGCTCGTTGGAACCGATGATCCGAGCATTGAGGGCGCTGTGGTTGGCCACCAGTGTCATGGCCGTGATCCCTTTGTTGGTGCCGAAATACTTAGAGGAGTACCGGGTTTTAAAGGTTTCCAGATGGGTTTCGAATTTCTGACCATCCGCACTGGCATGCAGCTGGTCCTCCTGAATATGGTAGTGGCGGAAGATGGGTAGCGCTGCAACCGCATTATTGATCACGTCGCTGGCGTCATGCAGCGTTTCAGGCCGGATATAGTTGGCCTGCACCGTACTCAGGTGTTCATA
>NZ_CACSIH010000108.1:0-2174 GCF_902705805.1 Alteromonas alvinellae
ATACTCAAACTCTTCAAGGTTCGACAGGCCATCACCATCAGCATCCTCATCAGCATCAGCCACCAGTGGGTTTAAGCCAACGCGTGTTTCATACACATCTGGCATGCCGTCGTTATCGTCATCACTGTCGCACACATCGCCGAAACCATCGCTGTCGGAGTCTAGCTGGTTATTATTGGCTGTATCGGGGCAGTTGTCCTCGCTATCGAAAACCGCGTCACCGTCTTTATCATTAATACCTATTTCATTAAGCAAAGAGTTGCTTACTCGAACAAAATTATTTTCCATATTTACATCAATACGGCTCTCACTTGCACTCAACTTCACAAAAGTGAGAAAGTCTTTGTCCTGTGATCGTGGTGTCGTGAACGTTATCTCTAGATCACCATCGACATCAGCATAGCTAAAACGACAGCGTGCAACGTATTGACTAGAGTACGAAGCATAGCAACTTGACGCTACACTCGTTGCGTTGAACTTAATGTACGGCGGTTCACTTAGTTCGCTATTATCAATGAGTAGTTCGTGTTCAACACTTTGCTCGGCATCAATCACCATTTTATAGGTCACCGAGTCTTCGGAAATAAATGTTTCTTTCAGCACTATACTGTTGTCGGTTTGTTCCATCTCGCTTTCTGGCAGTATGCTGAGGAATGTGTAGAAGCCCTCTTTATACATGCTTTCACCATCGTCGTAACGGCTCGTATAGTTTCCTAAGCCGTCAGCTAATGACAATACGCTTGCAAGCGCGTATACGCCACTAACCGTGCCGCTGTCAATGTTGAAAAATAACTCTTTTTGAAAGCTATTAGGTTCGATAATAGGAAGCCACTCTGCACCGCTTTCGGCACTAACGTAGTTTGGCGTGCTTCTTAACCAAAAGCTGCTTCCGCCGCTTCTCATCCCTGATTCATCTTGTACAACTATTTTCGCTGTTACTTGTGCTGGGCGCTCTGTTGCTGCTATTTGGCGCTTGTCAATTTCAATGCGTTTGATGGTAGGTGGAGTAATGTCAACGTCATTATCGTTAAGCACCTCAAGGTGCGGTAGAAAGCCAAGCGCTTCCAGCTTTTCCCAACCGTCGTAGTCATAAGTGCGGTTATTAAGTGTATCAGCCAGCCCTAAAACACTTGAAATACTGTAGGTGCCTGGCGCATTCTCGGGCGTAAAAGTATAGGTGAAGGTGGTTTTAAATAGTCCGTCCTCAGGGTCTTTATAAATGTCGTCCCCGTATGCCCCCTCGCTTTTACCATATTGCTGAAGGTCGTCGTTTTTAAACCAAAAGCTTAGGTAATTGATATCAGTTTCTTCTTCAAAGTGAACGGTTACTTCTACGTTCTGTTGAGCATTAGTAACATCTATAACTTTGGGCTGTATGTCGAGGTACACCAACTTAGGGGCATTGGTGTCACCATTTAGCTGCCAAAAGCTATTTTTTTTCACTGGTGTCTTGTCTGATGTGGGAAAGGCTAGTTCTGGACATAACGATTTAAGTTGTTTCTCAACAAGCTTTTTTTCAGCAGAATTCACGCGCTGCCATAATAGCTCAAAAGAAGTCGCGCACGCTGAAATCCGTTGGTTGTGTTGTTGAGCTTTTAAGTCTATATGGCTATTTGAAGATGCTTGGTGATGAGCGCCTAAAAGAATTAATCCAGAGAAAACTGCATATTTACTTTTCAATTCGATTTCCTTTCTATTGATGTTGTATAGCTGCTTTAGCATATCGCTAATAAATAAAAAGGTAAATTATTGATAATTTTATTCCCTAGTCAGTTTTTTACCCTTCTTCTGGCCTTGAGCGGTTTTAATTACCAACGTTTCTGCCTATAGCAATCTGAAAGAGTTAATTGCAATATATCTTCTTTGTTTTGGTAACTTACATCCTATTCATTTAGGGATTATAACTTGGCTAAGTTATAAATTAGGCGATAGAGCGTGGGAATTTTTGATGTAATAGATATGGATTACGACAAATCAAATCGCTTTGGGCAATTGGATATTAAATATTAATTAGAAAGGCGTGTTAGTCAAATATCCTGGCCTTGTTCTGTGTAACTGTTATAAAGAAAACGCCAGCGCGAATAGTTGTTCATGCTCACACTGGCCTCAATTTTTTATCTGTAAATGATTTAATTATTAGTAGGTACTGAGCTATCCCCACGAATAGTAAAATA
>NZ_CACSIH010000109.1:0-54779 GCF_902705805.1 Alteromonas alvinellae
GCATACATTAGACTAACGGATAAATACAGAACGCAGTTTGTAGCTAGGACAGCTTTAGCGACGGAGAGGCCAAATTGCGTAGATGACAAATACTGAAGGTGACGAGATGGGAAGTGCATGGAGTGTGTCACCAAGGAAAAACGGATGTGTCAGTATTGTAACTAATGGATGCCTGTAGAAGATTCGTTAAATTGCTGGTCGATGATGAGGTTAGGTAAAAGACAACCTAATTAAACTCGCAGGATGCAAGGCACTTGTTTCATAAGGATTGCAAACAAGCTCTGAGTACCTACATCGCAAGCACCGACAGTGATGTCTCGTGCAGCAAGGGATTGTTGACCCAATTTGGATTCGTTGAATGTACGTGTGTGTTGCTTCAGCGAGACCATAGTGAGGACACTGGTAATGTCGTCGATGTTATTAGTGAGTTGTCATCCGACGACTACCCTCTCCCCTCAAAGGCCCATCCCGGCCTTTACATACCTCTGATTTTGGCCCGCCTTTGGCGGGCATTTTTTTATCTTCATTTGTGATAAAATTGTGTTGTTTCTTTATCGCCTACCAAAAGGGCTACCTGCGTGCTTTCGCCGTCTGCATCTACTATCGTTTTTAGAGTTCTTTTTTGTGCGTTGCTCGCTACGTCTGTTGGCCAAAGCGTAATGCTTACCACACTCCCTTCTATGGGGCGACAGGCGAACCTTTCTGAATTCCACATTGCCACTATTATGTCTAGCTCTGCACTTATTTTTGCGTTCGGTACGAATGTGTGGAGCAAGGTCGCTAAGCGTGCGGGCTTTAAACGTATTTTAATGGTTGGTCTGTCGGGTTATAGCTTGGGCACATTTGCCTTCGCTAGTGCATGGATGGCAGGATTTTCTGGCATTATAAGCGGCACCAATTTGTTTTTGGCATTGTTGATAAGCCGAAGTCTGCAATCAACCATTATGTCTGCAACTCCGCCTTCTGCGGTAGGTTACGCCGTCGCTATCAGTACGCCCCAAAGTAGAGTAAGTGCAATCAGCAAAGTCACCTCTGCAAGCAACGTAGGGCAAATTGTGGGGCCCGCCTACGCTGGGCTTTTAGTCGGTTTTGGCTTATTGGCACCGTTGTACAGCATCGTGTTGCTAACCTTACTGGCGCTTTCATTGGTATATTTTAAGCTACCTGTTCTGCCGCCTTTGTCTCAGCAAAAAAACGCTCAGCAGACTAGCGACAATGACCAAGCGCCTAGCAAAGTACCTTATGTATTCGTCGCTGCATGTATTTGTGTATTTTGCGCAATGGCGATGATGCAGCAATCACTGGGTTTCTTTTTTATCGATTTTTACGACTATTCACCCGTAGACGCTGCTCGGCAAGTGGGTTTCGCGATGATGGTCAGTGCTGCCGCGTCTCTCACAGCCCAATTTGGGTGGGTACAAAAAGGCCGAATAAGCAAAGAAGCGATGATCACTATCGCGCTTCCGCTATTGGGCTTAGCCTACTTGCTGCTCTTTCTTCAACATTCGTTATTTATGCTTTATGCGGCCATGACATTAATGGGTTTAGGTATGGGAATGGCCTACCCATCTTTGGCAGCTGCAGCAACGACCTACTGCGCCCCCTCTCAACAAGCCACTATCACTGGGTTAATTACAGCGACTACTGCCATGGGCTACGTAATAGGTCCACCACTGGCAGCTTTCATTTACCAACTGGACATCGCGCTTCCGTTCGCAATAGCGTCAGCGCTAATCGCAGCAACCACGTGCGTCGTCTACATAACATTGCGAAGAATAAGACACGTTGGCTAGGGCCTGTTAACCGTTGCCATACATTTGGCCCAATTCGTCATAAAAGCTAAACAGGCCTGAGCGAATTAATGTCAGCCTGACAGGTGACAGGAATACGCCTATTTCAAAGGTATTTATTTTTTTACCTTTTATTTTTAAAAAAGCGGAACCTTTTTATAATTAGGCTATCTTAACTTATACATGAAGTCGTTGAGTGTGCGTCTTTGTGGTGTGTAAATGTGTTTTCCAAGTTATGTTGTGGTTTTTTAAGGGGCATTTTAGCCCCTTTTCTTTTGCTCCAATCTTCCTTTTCCAGTGTGTATTCCTCGCTTATTGTTATAGTGCTAATCCAACGTACACCTATCTATTTTATTTGTATTAGTTTCTCTTAAGACCGGTCAGTTAATCTAAAAAATAGAACTAAACAATCCTGATCATTTCACCTTTAGAAATAGAAATGAGAATTATTTCTAAATAGAATAGCTACTCAAGATCACAGGAGTAAGCTAATGTCTAAACCGCAACCTCGCAGAGCTATTGTCACCCAATCAGTCCGAATTACCCCGAATATGCAGCGTGTACACCTTAGTGGGGAAGACCTTCTTACCTTTCCCTCGGTCACTGCAGGTGCGTACATTAAACTTATGTTCGACCTAGAAGGAAACTCGCTGAAACGCCCCACAGATACGAACCAAGTGGCAATGCGCACCTATACGGTTGCGCACTTTGACACAGAGAAGCCTGAAATGGTTCTGGATATGGTTATTCATGCCGATGGTGGTAAAACTGGCCCTGCGTCGGCATGGGCGACAAGTACAAAGCCTGGCGACATCATCACGCTCGCAGGGCCCGGTTCTAGTAAGGGACTCAGCGAGCAATATGATTGGATATTGTTGGCTGGCGACATGACAGCGCTTCCTAGTATTAGAAATCACCTCGCCGAGCTTCCTGTACAAACCAAAGGCTACGCCGTGATTAAAATTGAAGACGAAAAGGATGCGGTTACACTTAAGAAGCCCGAAGGAGTAACGGTGATATGGGAACATGAGCAATCTTTACCTTCCCGCCTTGACCAGTTAACTTGGCTCGACGGAAACCCCACAGTTTGGGTGGCGTGTGAATTTTCTGATATGCGAGCGATTCGGACATGGCTCAAGGACGAAAAATCCGTGGCGCACGAGAATATTTATATTAGTAGCTACTGGAAGAAAGGCCGCAGCGAAGATCAACATAAAATAGAAAAAATGCAGGACAGTGAAGCGTATGCTAAAACATTGGCCTAGTTGATGACTATGCTTCCTGTAGGCTTTGCAAGAACTTGTAAATTGTGCATAAAAAACAACTGTACGACAGAATTTTCATAAACAACAAATTCAATACTTTCATATACCTACACAATGGAACAGCATTTGCTGCTAAGAAAATAACTGGCCAATTATTCCGCCAGTTTTTTCAACCAATTGTTTGGATAAGGAGAGCAAGTTATGAACAGTGATCGTATTGAAGGTAATTGGAAAGAAATGAAAGGTAAGGTGCAGCAAAAGTGGGGCAAACTAACCGATGACGACCTAGATGTAATTGACGGTCGACGTGAAGAACTAGTAGGTAAGATTCAACAAGCTTATGGCAAAAGCCGTGACGAAGCTGAAAAAGAGGTCGATGGTTATTTTAATTAATCGCCGTCTCCAATATATGAATTAAGACACTGGCAGTATGACAATCTGGTATCACTGTGTTGTTAATCTTTACTGCTACTAAAAGGGCCGCTGCATAATGCAGCGGCCCTTTTTATTTGTGTCGTAGTCAAGGGAGGTTATGCCCTTTGATTTTTTATCACTCTTCCGTCTTAGGCTGTAAGTTATCGCGAACTTCCCTTGCGTCAAAGCTCGTTGCTTGTTTGGTTTGCGGATAATTGTTCACCGGTATCGGCTGAGTTCTCGGTGGACATTTGGCTCTGCGTAGATGCTTCGCCTTCGGCAGAAATCTGCGTATTAACCTGATTTGCAGACTGTGTAGTTGCACCGCTTTTTAGTGAAAGCGATGCAGAAGTCGACGTATTAGCTGATGTGTTAGCAGAGAACGTGGTTTCTTGAGCCAACACAGACGTTGACGCGATACCTAAAGCCAGTGCAATTGCAGTATTTAAGTTTTTCATCCGTTTATCTCCGTTTTCCATAAAGGACACTGAGATAACGTTTGAAGAAAGTTTTTATTCCGCACTTAGTTTGATTTTTTTAAAAGAATTAAAAAAGCCCTGTAAAAACAGGGCTTTCCGAGCTATTTTTCTGAAGCTGTCATGCTCTTTTCCCACCAGGGAAGCGAAAAATCTATATTATCTGGGTCGTAAGTTTTGGCATATTTCATTTTAACTGAACTCCAAAACGCAGCTTTAAAGGCAGGGTCATAAATTACGAACTCCCCCTTTTCGCGATACTGTTCAAACAGTTTTTGATAAGCACCTACCGGTGTTAACGGGTTATCCTGTTGAAAAACCACATCTCCGCCATACGCTTCGTAAAGGGCTTTCGATACTTTCCAGCTTTTTGCCATGCCTTCCGCCATTGCCAAACGGTAACGCTCTAGCTCTTCATCTTGATAGCCGCCATCGTTGTCCAAATCAACGGTCCATAATTTTATTACAGAATACGCAGATTGAACTTCGCTTTCATTTGGCTCAATCGCATTCTTATCGGCAAAATCTGAAAGCACAGACTCGGTAATTTTATTACCAAGCGCACGCTGAGCTAAAATAGCTCGTACTTCCTTCTCAGACTTGTCAGTTAAAATAGACTGAAAACGGTCGACATCAGCCTGTGAGGGCTGTAGTTCAGTATTAGAAATAGATTTGTTGAACAAACGAGCAATAATCTCGTTTGCGGCTTGCGGTGTATTAATCCCAAGCGAAACCACTATGGCTGCAAATAGCACCATAGGAATAACGTTCGAACGCGTCACTTTGTATGCTTCCTAAGTTCCAATAATTAGCATAAGCACAAGACACATTCATTTATTATTGTAAGAATTTTCCGTTGTCTTGCGAAATGACATCAATAAGGCTTTATACTTTAGATTAGTTTTGTTTAAATTTCCACTTTCTTACGCATAGATTTTTTAGCACCTTGTTGTTTTTTTACATCTACACGACGTGCTTTTGCCGCACGGCTCACCTTTGTTTTTATGCGCGGTTTTTGTTCAATTGTCGCAGCCTTTATCCACGCAACAAGTCGCGCTAGCGCATCTTCTCTGTTTTGTTCTTGCGTTCGATAATTTTGCGCTTTAAGCACAAAAACACCGTCGTTGGTAACACGACTATCTTTAAGCTGAAGTAGCTTTTCTTTTAGCTTTTCAGGCAGCGATGATCCATTTATATCGAAGCGTAAATGTATGGCGCTACTTACTTTATTCACATTCTGCCCACCGCTACCTTGTGCTCGAATAGCTTGCAATTCAGCTTCGCTTTCATCTATCGCGATAGAAGGGGTTATTGTTAATTCCATCTCAAATCCTAATACGTCATGGCGTAACCACGTTAACGTTGCAGCACTAGCGGCCCTACATCTATAGGTCACTATCACTACTGCTTACTTGACCATTTTTGCGTTAACCGATAGGTTGTTTTTTATCCTTATTTTGGACATAAAACATGATCATCGCATTGCTCATCATTATTTGTATCGTTGTAGCGCTTATTTGGTTTACCGCCAAAATGGACAGCAATATCGAAGCTTCATTCACACCATCAGGAAAACTTACGCCTGTTGATGGTGGAATTATTCACTGTCAAAAGCAAGGAAACGGTCCGGCGCTTGTGCTGATTCATGGTTTACTTGGCAATAGTAACAATTTTAGCGAATTAGCAAAAACCCTCGCTTCCCGCTACACGGTCTATACCGTTGATCGTCCAGGCAGCGGATTTTCGAGCCGCTACAAAAGCACATCCGCTAGCTTCGAACAGCAAAGTAAAATGATACTCGAGTGGATGCAAAAAGAGGGAATAGGTAGTGCGAGCATCGCTGGGCATTCAATGGGAGGAGGAATTGCACTGAGGATGGCAATCGATGCACCTGACAAAATAAAATCGGTTTCGCTTCTATGCCCGTTAACTACACCACTAAAAGGTGGTGCCGGGCCTCTTTCGGTGCTTTACATACCCAATGAATGGGTACGCAGCAGTGTTGCAAAAACCATTGCCAGTCCACTGCGTGCAAAGTTAGGTAGAAAACAAGTCGCCCAAATTTTTCACCCCGAACCTGTCCCCCCGTCCTTTTCAACTGAAGGCGGTGGTTTATTAGCGCTTCACTCTCGAAGCTTTTATGAAGGTAGCAGAGATACAGTATCTGCGCAGGGCAGTCTGCACCGTCAGCAAACTCGTTATGAAGATATTCAATGCCCTGTTGGGGTATTGTATGGTGAAAAAGATACTATCTTGAGGCCCGACGAGCACATCACCGCGGTAACAAAGGCAATAGGAAGTGCGGTACACAAAATTATTTCTGGCGCTGGCCACATGATCCCCGTTACTCAGGTGCAAGCGTGCGCAGACTTTATAATATCGATTGACGAAAGCGCTTAAGTAAGTGGCTTAGTGAAGCCTTGCACCTGTCTTTTCAACGTGCTCTTTATGAGAAAACTCAACAACGGCGAGTGTGCGCTCTCGACCATAAGTCGACTGCTTCAGTTTGCGAAGCTGATCGGCGACTCTCTCAATGCCGTCATACGCTTTGCACATTTCAAAAGGGGTCGCGCCCAGCGTTATATTGTAACTGCTAAACCACGCCTTCATTTGCTCACTGTCCCCATCTGACAATGAAATGAGTAAATGATACATACGAATAAAAGCGAGCTGCTTTCTGTACTCTGATGTGCCACTCTCAAACCCAAGTAGCGTAGTCTGCGCCAAAGAAGATGGAGAAATACCCAATATTTCAGAAGCTTGCTTGATATTTAAACCGAGTTCTTGGTATGCCCATGTGAAGGCTTTCGTAACAACGCTGGTAGGAAATAGTGATCTATTCATAATATCGCCTCGTTTCATCGAACAATGTTATACAGATGTTATGAAACGCTGCGAAATGCGTACCAAGTTTTATCTACAGCTTCATTGCTACTTTCTCACGATGCAAATCGATGCCATCTTTATCGACGGAAAATCCTTTTGAAGACAACCAATCAACAGCATCTTCTATGGAATCCACAAAAATATAATCAATATTGGTATCGCGATACACGCGTTTAAGTTGCGCCTGCGTGGTTGCTCGAACGCTTGACTCTCCCATCACTAATGCCACATGAGTGAGCCCTATGGGATTTACCGAAGCCACACGTTCGTGAAGCAGCGCTTCAGCATCAGGAATGAGTAGTGATTCGCCAACAACACTAACAATATCGCACCAAGCTTTCCCATGTAAGCACTCGGAAAGCGTGCGATACTCACTGGCAAAGCTATTTACACACTCTCTGTTCCACGGCCCATAAGCTTGCGTTAGCACCGCATCACCACAGCGTGTAATAATAAATTCGCCATGAGCATACTGCATATAACCACCTAACTACTTCGATAAAATATTAAGCTAGCAAATACCGTTAAGGCGATATATGCCTTTGACTACGAGTTGTTTTGAAACAACACGTAGTCAAAGTATGGTTCAGTATTGAGAAAATTGAAAATTAAGCGGCAAGAATGTTGATCAGCTCAGCAAACGTAGGGCGGCCCTGTATATCAAGCGGCAAACGCAGCTCTCTAGCAATGTCACTCACGCTGATTACGCCACGAATTTCATGGCTGTCTCTGTCCATGACAAGGCAATGGTGCTGCCCGTAGTCTTTGAGTGTTTCTATCACGTCCCCCACTGATGAACGTATTAGCTCACTGAAATCGAACGACATGAGCGAGGTTTTAGGACGCATGAAATCATGAACAGTGAGCTCTTCTCGCTTAACCTTAAGCTCGCTTACACGCTGAATGATTTGCTGTTCACCGACATCGTGACTGGTCACAATACCAATGAAACGGTTCTCACTGTTTACCACCAGCATCATACGAACATGAGACTGACGCATAATCGACTCTATTTTCGTCGCTGGAGTTCGAGCATCAATAACGTGTGGTAAGTGCTGCTTAAAGTCAGTGAAGACCGCCATAGCAGATGATTTTACAGTAATGGTGTTTTCAACAACCGGCCATGCCAATGTATCGATAGCTTCGGTTTTATATAGATTTAAGGCGTGCATACCTTTCTCCTAATCAAAAATAAAAAATTCAGTTTTTTAATGATTAAGTGAAAGAAGGTGGCCCTCGAATAATGTTATCGCGCTGCCTAGTAAAGGCTTTTGCATCAATCGTTTTTCCAGCCGAAAACCGGTATTTTTCCAAGCCGCTGGTGATGTCGACAAACGAAATGCCATCATCAATGTCGTCGTCAGACACTTCAAAAGCGGAGCTTTCCCATTCGCTAATGAGGGTTGAGAGCGTATTTGCACTGTTCGACTGCCCCGCAATATTTTGCACACTTCTTCCCTCTCCCAATACGGAGACGGATACTAGTGATGAAAATAACGCTGGCAGAATAACGGCCAACAAAACGTACGAAACGCGCAAAGCGTACAACCTCTACTGAACTAAACAACATTGAAGCAAAGCAGCCACTTTTGTTACTGCCTATTTAAACTATAAGAGTATTTAGCGCGTTTAATAGAGGTGTTTAGCGCAATTTATCGACCATTAAACGACATGTCTTAGAAAACTAGCCGTGTCGCGATTCAGATTTGGTGGGTTGTTTTCTGTACATCCGTTCTAAAAACAAGAACGAACACTCCCATTAAATGTAATGTTTAGCCAACGTAATTAGAAATACACTAGATTCAATTGATGCATGAGGTGCTTTTTCAGCGGTCATTTCGCGGTTGAGATAACGCGATTAACTGAATGTCTAAACAACCTGATTGCAAGTAAGTAATAACGGAAGTGATATGAAACCAAGATGGTCCAGACCTATAGTTTTTTTGCATTGGATATCTGCTATTGCCATTGTCGGCATGTTTGCTTCAGGGCTGTGGATGGTCGACCTCACATATTACAGCGACTGGTATAAGACGGCACCGCATTGGCACAAGAGTGTTGGATTAATTTTGCTTGCCATCACTGTTATTCGCTTAGTCACGCGCGTTGTTACTTCACGGCCGCCGTCACATGGCACCCCGTTAGAAAAAAGGTTAAGTCGCATAGGTCATGGGCTTTTGTACACCTTGATTATCATGCTATTCGCGAGCGGCTATTTAATTTCAACGGCCGATGGAAGAAGCATCGACGTATTTAATTGGTTTTCTGTACCTGCAATGGGCGAGTTCTTTGAAAATCAAGAAGACATTGCAGGAAAGGCCCATTTTTATATTGCGTGGTCAGTGATTGTATTGGCGATCATTCACGCGCTGGCTGCGCTGAAACACCACTTTATTCGTAACGATGACACACTGAAGCAGATGTTACGGCTTCGATGATATTGAGGAAAAAGGAGAAATGATGAAGAAGTTAACACTTGCCTTGGCCGCTGCGCTGTCTTTAAGCACCGCTAACGCCGCAGATTATGTGATTGATAGCAAAGGCGCCCACGCGTCTATCAACTTTAAAATTCAACACTTGGGCTACTCGTGGCTCACTGGTCGCTTCAACGATTTTAAAGGTACTTTTAGTTACGACGACGCAGCACCTAGTGCAGCAAAAATTATGGTGACTATCGATACCGACAGTATCGACTCAAACCACGCAGAGCGTGACAAGCACCTTAAGAGCGACGATTTCTTAAACGTTGACGACTTTCCAGAGGCGAAGTTTGTCAGCACAAAAATTGTCGATAAAGGCAATGGCATGATGGATGTAATGGGTGACTTCACGCTTCACGGTGTGACAAAGCCTATCACTATAGAAGCCAAAAAGATTGGCGAAGGCAAAGACCCATGGGGTGGCTATCGTGCAGGATTCATGGGCACAACGACGATTGCACTTAAAGATTATGGCATCGACTATGATTTAGGCCCAGCGTCGCAAACGGTAGAATTAGAGCTTCACGTTGAAGGCGTGAAACAATAGCTATTTACGTTTGGTCCCAGCGAACTAAATTTATGATTTGAGAAAGCCCCAAACATGGGGCTTTTTTTATATGTGGTTAGTGAAGCTTCAGCTTAGGGCTGATGGCCTGACTTAACTTCTTCACAAGGAGCTTTAGAGCACCTTTAATTTTTCCGTGTACTGCAAACTGGTGCATATTATACAAAGAAACGTAAACCAACTTGGCTAGACGCCCTTCTATAAACATACTGCTGTTTGACAGTGAGCCCATTAAACTTCCAACAGTGCTGTATTTACTTAAGTGAACCAAGGATCCATAGTCCTTGTAAGTAAAATCTTTCGTGTCTTTTTGAGTAAATAACGACGTTATATTATGCGCAACAATATCCGCCATTTGGTGGGCAGACTGCGCTCGAGGCGGCACCCACTTCCCATTTTCCTGCTGGAAACCACAGCAATCGCCTAACACCCAAATATTCTTATGAGATGAACTGCGAAGCTGCTTATCAACAAGAATTTGATTGGCTCTGTTCGTTTCAAAAAGCGCAAGCTTTGTTATGAAGTCCGGTGCTTTCACCCCCGCAGCCCACACCATTAAATCAGCGTCAATTCGACCACCGTCTTTAGTGATCAGCCCTTTGGCGTCGGCTTCTGCCACCATGGTTTGCTCTTTAATGTCTACGCCCAACTTATGCAGTGCTTTTCTTGCAGAGTTCGCTATACGCTCAGGTAGCGCAGGCAATATACGCTCTCCCGCTTCTACGATCGTAATCTTAAGACGAGAAGCTGACATGTCTGGCATTCCGTAAGCCTTGGACAAATTCGCCACATGGTGAAGTTGAGCGGCTAGCTCAGTACCTGTTGCTCCTGCCCCGACAATAGCGACATCAATTCTGGCGTCTTTATCTTCTTGCTGATTGATGCGGATTAGCTGATTAAGAAGCGCTTTATGAAAACGTTCAGCTTGCTTTAACGAGTCAAGAAAGTAGCAATGCTCAGCAACGCCAAGTGTGCCAAAGTCGTTACTCACACTGCCAACCGCCAACACTAACTGGTCATAATGAATCTCGCGTTCAGGCAAAACCTGCGTCCCTTCTTCATCGATTAAAGGCGACAAGGTTATGATTTGCGCTTGCGCGTTAAGCGAGCACATTTCGCCTAATTGAAAGCGGTAGTGGTGAGCTGCAGCGTGGATGGCGTAATCCACACCGTCTGAATGCTTATCAATTACACCGGCGGCCACTTCATGTAATAGCGGCTTCCAGATATGGGTTCGACTGCGGTCGACGAGGGTAATTTCGGCTTGTTTCTTTCTCCCGAGGGTGCGGCTTAAGCGACTGGCTAATTCAAGACCACCAGCACCGCCACCAACAATTACTATTTTTTGCATGGGTATACCTATTAACAATCATTCCACGTATGTCGCCTGACCTTTCCAAGCGCTATACATGGCGTGACTGAGACCCATGCTGATGCCTACAGACTACGCCTGATGCCGCTGGGGTACAAGCAAGTCACGGCAATAGTCTGTATTTTCAAGATTAATAATTATCTATTGCATCTGTTTATTTAAATCTATAACGTGAACGATGCCGTTATCATGAAGTTTCGAGGCCGCCCAGGAAAGTAGCGAGGGCCTGTGAAGCTAGTAAAATCGGCGCGTTCAGCGTAGCCCGTATCCAATACGTTGTTAACCCGCGCATACAATGTAACGTCTTCGTTTACGCTGTAACGTACACGCGCATGTAACAAGTCATGCCCCTCGTACTCGTTGAGATTTTCAGCGTCGGTGAAATAGCTGGAAACATGCTGCCACTCTAGCTGCGTTTGTACTTTGTTCGACATCTCAAAGCTTAAACGAGCGTTAAACTGAAGCTTTGGCGCAGTATCAATATCATTACCTTTAATGTCTTGTTCACCTGAGAGCTGACTGTGCTCGTAGGTATGCCTTGCGTATGTACCAGCAAAATCTAAGCGCAGTATATCGCTTAACGGTTGGTCAAAAGTAAGCTCTACGCCTCTATGCCACGTTTCGCCGTTGCTTACGTTGAAAAAGTCGCTGTCGCGGTAAATCACATTATCTTTTTGTAGGCTGTAAAGGCTAAGCGTATAGCTGCCGTCAAATAGTGTTCCTGTAACGCCCATCTCGATATTATCGGCCGTTACCGAGTCAAGATCAGTAACAGTCTGTGCACGCTGCAAACGATACAGCTCTGTTGCCTGAGGCGCGCGATAGCCTCTTGCGATGCCGCCAAATAACTGGGTTTGAGGATTAAGTTGATAACGAAGTGAAAGCTTCGGACTAAAGTTATTAAAATCATTTTCGCTGTCTGCTGGTCTGGAATATCTGCAGCCGCCAAAACCGCACTGTGTGCCATCTTCGCGTACACGACCAACATTCATATTGTTGGTGTAGTCGTATTGCATAGACTCAAAGCGCCCGCCGACAGAAATAGCCCAACGCTCAGCTTGCCAATTGAAAGTAAAGAAAGGCGCAAATAGCGTGGCATCTACATCATAATCATAGTGCTTTCCTACAGGTATGGTTTCAACCAAAAAGGCAGACCCTTCTGTGGCGCTGTCTTGTGACTGGGTTAATTCACCTTCTGTGTATTCTACGTCTAATCCTATATCCGCACTTAGGCTGTCATTAATGACGTAATTGAACTGAGACAGCGCACCAACGCCTTTTTGAGTATTCGTTTCAAGGGGTTTGCCAGGTAAAAAGTGCATACGGAAACGCATGTCCTGGTTGCGTACGTAAGGTGTAATCAACAGTGCATGACCACCGCTAAAGTTAGTATCGAACTTGCTCCATAGCCTAAAACTTTCTGCTTTTCGAAACGCTTCGGGGTTTGGGTTGCTTTTGGCTATTTGTGTATTTTTGTAGCTTTCAAACCCTTCGATGTAGCCGGCAGTTTCTTGGTCCAGATGGGTATAGGTAAGGCCGCTCGTGATAACCGTGCTGTCCCACTCTAGCCTGTGGCGAAGCGAGACTTTCTCTTGGTCAACGCCCTCTTCATTTCGATATCCTGTATCTCTGGTAACACTGGCGGCGATACCCACGCCACTGTGACCAAAGTCTTTCCCTTCTTTTAGCTTTACACGATGAAACCCATAAGACCCGTAATCAACGCTAAGCTCTCCGTCGCCTTGGGTTGTGTCAGGGGTAACCACATTAATCACACCATGTATCGCATTAGAGCCATAAAGCGCTGACGCAGGGCCTTTTATCACGTCAATACGCTGTGCAATTTCACCGTGTGCTTCAAATAGCTCGTTAATATTGCAAAAACCTGCTGCGCGCAACGCAATACCGTCTTCTGCTGCTAAAATTCCGCCGCACGCTCCAGCGCCGGTTAACACTGGCGAACGAAGGGCAGGTAAATACTCTTGCCCATTGCCCCGCTGTACGCCGGCACCCGCAATGTAATTCAGCGACTCTTGGATATGTTGAAATGAAAGCAGCGAAAGCGTTTCTTCTGAAATAGACGACACTGCATAACCGGAAGCATTGATATTTCCCTGTATACGAGAAGACGTGGTTTCAATTCTTTCTATTTCATTGGTTTGTTGAGCGATGGCTGAATGCGATAGCAGAGACACAACTAGCAACGACAGAGGAAAGCTTGGGGCAAAGCGCATTATCTATCCTTATGATGACAAGATGTTTTTTTAGCAATTGGTGCTAGTGTATCGTTAATTTAGACAAGAATGGGTTAAAACTCGCTAAACTGTTGCGGCATTGTGACAATTACGCCATAACTCTACTTTAAGCGTTGGCGTAGACTTTGCAGTTCGCAGACTTTACTGTCACTACACAAGTCTTAGCTTTATACACTATTTCTAATTTTCGTGTATCTAACGCATATAGACTGGCAGTACGTTAGTAGATTGCAGCAATGGGATAATCACTCTTTGCCTGAAGTAAGAGCACCAAACTTTGTTCGCTGGAGGAACCATTGGATACACTTATTCCTAGTCTTTCACAGCTTATCGAATTCGCTGTTGCCCCCGTATTTTTACTCACCGGTATTGCGGGCTTCCTCAATGTTATGTCGTCTCGGCTGGGCCGAATATCCGACAGGGTGAGGGTGGCAGAAAGACAGATTCATACCCTTTCAGACCCGCATATTGTCGATCGCTCAAAAAAAGAAATTAAGGTGCTATGGCGCAGGGTAAAAGTGATTAACTGGGCGATTGGGCTATGTGTCGCCGCTGGACTGATGGTGTGTACCGTCATTATGGCGCTGTTTTCTGGGTCGCTCTGGGTTGTCGACTTAAAAACGCCAGTCATCGTGTTGTTCATACTGGCTATGATGTTTCTAATTAGTGCGCTTATTGTTTTTCTGGTTGAAGTGAAACTGGCGACAAATACCATAAATATGGTCAGAACCATCCGCTAACCACGTATCGACAACGGCTTGCTCGCTGGCGTTCAATTGATCCCATCAGCGATACACCAAAAAGGCGGATAGAGCGTAATGTTTACCTTCTCTATCCGTCTACTTATTTTTAGGCTGTCGCGATTGGCTTAGTTTTGAAGCTAACATTCATATGCAAAGAAGCAAGATGAGCTCCAAAATTACCTTTAGCTACAAATGCGAAGATTATGCATAACTTTCCAATGTAAGCATTGCGTAAAGACCTGCTTCAAAAGCGTTCATCAACGTTAAAATACGGTAGAATTCGACTATTTCCGTCGTTAATTTGCTACATATTAACAGTCAAAATACTGCGGCCAATAAAAAGGATTAACTAAGCGCCATGAATACTAAATTACTTCGCTCTCTTCAGGTTTTTGTTGCAGTAACAGATAGTGGTAGCATGAGTGTAGCTGCGAGAGAGCTGCACATGACTGTCTCTGCTATTAGTCAGCAGTTAAGAAAGCTAGAACACGATATCGGCCTTAGCCTTTTTAACCGAAATACCCGAAGCTTGAGCCTAACGGAAGCAGGGCGCATCTATTACGAAACCAGTAAGCAAATGCTGCAAACCGCAGAACTTGCCCAGCAAAAAATTGAAAGTCTGCAGGATGATCCCACAGGTAAAATAAACATCATCGCGCCGGAGGGTTTTGGCGGAGGACTGTTAAGCGAGCCACTGAAAAAGCTTTGTGAAGAATTTCCTAAAATAACTATCTCTTTAACCGTAACTGACGAGCCTAAAGACATTATCGCTTCCAGTGCCGATCTTGTTCTTTGCTTCGCCCCAGTCTCAGATACAAATTTCAGCAGTTTGCTACTCGCGACCTGGAAGCGCATTTTATGTGTCTCTGCAGACCATCCGCTTGCTAGCGAAACGCTTACTTCACCTGACGCACTTAGTGCACATGTATATATTGCTCACAGGCATATTGAAGAATACGTTATGAAGCACGAAAGCGAAGGCGAGTATGAGTTGGATACACAACGCATTGATGTCAACTCAATGCAGACGTTGATTAAACTTACCCAAGATAGCGTTGGCTATGCGGTTCTTCCCGAACCAGAAGTGAGACATCTATTAAAGTCTGGTGAAATGAAGCAGCTCTTCACTGACTGGGAGTTATCAGATTATACGGTTTATGCGGTCACACCGAAACGAGAGCTAATGCCTGCAAAAATCAGCGCAGCAATTACATGTCTGCAAGATTTATTTGCGCAAATTTAATCGTTAAACAGCGCACAAGAACCCTATTGCACATAAAAAATGCGACGTTATACAGTGTGCATAGGTCATTACCAAAAAGGCAGCGTAAATATGCTGCCTTTTTTATCAACTT
This sequence comes from Alteromonas alvinellae, assembly GCF_902705805.1. NCBI lineage: Bacteria > Pseudomonadati > Pseudomonadota > Gammaproteobacteria > Alteromonadales > Alteromonadaceae > Alteromonas > Alteromonas alvinellae. The sequence goes on from NZ_CACSIH010000109.1 coordinate 15,602, forward strand.
GGCTTCTTAGAAGTTAGAAGCGAGTGTTCATTTGAACACTTAGAATGTGCGCAGTAGCTGACTGTGTACCAACAAAAGTGCTAGTAAAATCAGCACCAGGTACTGCATTTTCTACAATCGTTCTCTTTTTATCGATGTCCGCTTTTCGACCATCAATAAACACATAGGCAAGATCAATCGAGGTGTCTTCACTCATGGTGTAAGTCATACCACCAGAGAACCAGTGACGGTCAGTATCTGGAATACTTAGCGAGCGGTTTTCTACCGATACCACGCCATCATCATAAGCATAGCCAGCACGAAGAGTAATTTCGTCGTTTAAGATGTAGGTAACACCGATAGATGCGCGCCACGAATCATCAAAGTTTTCTTCCTTGATAAGGAAATCATCACCACTTTCTAGATTAGCCTCAAGCTTTTGGAAAGTACTCCAATCAGTGAAAGTTACACTACTTTGAACAGACCACTGATCATTTAACTTCTGATCGATGGCTAGCTCCGTAATTGCAGCTAAATTCAAATCAAGGCTTCCATCTTGGTTGAGTGCTGCTCTCAAATCTGAAGATACTTCACCACTTAGCTCTAGTTTTGTCTCAGCACGATGTGAAAGAGCAATATTAGTCATATCAGTAGGCTGCCAGAAAATTCCCGCGTTCCAACCGTAGCCCCAATCGTCACCTTCTAGATTAAAAAGAGAAGCGCCCGCCGGTACATTAGTACCTAATGCATTGAAAGCAAATGATAGAGATTCAGAAACCCCTGAACCAATTTCAGCTTCGGTGTAGGTTGCGCTCAGACCAAAACCAACCATAAGTTGTTCGTTTACTTTATATGATATCGCAGGGTTGAAGGTTACACTTTTAACTTCTGCTTCATCTGCAAATGGCAAAGCTTCAAAGTCATCTGAATAGTCAGAGCGAAGACCGTAAGTAGTAAAAACACCAACACCTGCCGAGAATTTTTCATTAATAGGTGTAGTATAGAAAAATCCAGGTACGAACGCAGTATCTGCAATATCATCTTCTATTGCTGAAGTAGAGATAGAGGTTGCATCAGTAGGAAGAGGAGTCTCTCCCAACGCATAAGTTGCAGTGCCATTAATATCTACATTCGGATCGATAAAGCTTACTGATGCACTGAACTCAGCTTCTTTAAATACACCAATCGCTGCAGGGTTAGTTGCTAAAATGGAGGCATTCTCTGGCTTAGCCGCTTGACCAGCCATGGCACGGCCTAGACCGTTTGCACTGTGTTCATTAACTTGGAAACCAGCTGCCAGCGCTGAAGAAGAGGCTAAGGTAGCAAGCGCTAAGCAAACTGAGGCACGTAAAGAAAACTGTTGCTTCATAAGATACTCATTGTAAAAGGGGAAAATTGCACGGGCATTCTACGGATCTGAGTACTTTTGTTCAATGCAAGTAAACGCCATTTACGCACTTTTATCGCATTTTTTACAATTATAGCTACAATTTCGACGCATTTATAAGCAACTTTGATAAAACAGCGTTAACGAAAGATCTCAATATTGTTAACACCATTTTAATTAACTATCACTAACACCTATTGGAAATGCAAAAAGGTTTCACTCAAATTTATAAGTAGGCTGTGTTATAGGTTGTGTTTATGTCTATAACCCCCCACCCTATTTTAAACAGCGCAGATGCAACCGTGTTTAGCGACGCGCTTTTACATTCGATTAGACGTCGACCATTTGTGCTTGTAACAGGAGGACACCATGTCAACATACAAAGCAATTACACTCGTTAATCGCCCCCATGACAGAAAAATTGGGCCACATTTATTTGAAAGCAAAGAGCTCGAAATTCCCACGCCTAAAGACGGTCAAATTTTGATAAAGCAAACTCATATGTCTTTAGACCCTGCGATGTTAGGTTGGATGAGTGAAGACAGAGAGAGTTATATTCCACCTGTAGAGCTTGGCGATGTAATGCGCTCAAGCGGTGTGGGCGAAGTGGTTGAGTCTAACAACCCTAATTTTTCGGTTGGCGACAAAGTTATGGGAATGACTGGCTGGAGTGAATATGTGCTCAGTGACGGTTCTGGTTTTAACAAACTTCAGCCTGGCATTACTGAGGAAATGGCTCTTTGTGTTTTTGCACTACCAGGCCTAACGGCCACAACAGGTTTATATAACTTTGGCGAGCCCAAAGAAGGTGAGACACTTATTGTTACGGGTGCAGCAGGTTCTGTGGGCTCAATTGTAGGTCAGCTTGCTAAAGCAGACGGGCTGCGTGTAATTGGCGTAGTAGGAAGCGAAGACAAAGCCGATTGGATTGTTAATGAGCTTGGGTTTGATGGCGCTATAAACTACAAAACTGACAATTTAGAAGAAAAGTTAGCCGAACTAACACCAAATAAAATAGACGTCTTCTTTGAAAATACGGGCGGTCCTATTCAGCAGCACATTTTTAACAGAATGAATGCCCATGGCCGAATTGTGGTATGTGGAATGATTGCCGATTACCAGTCTGAAAAGCCGTCACCGGGCCCGAACTGGATCCCGCTGATTAAAAAACGAATTAACATTCGCGGTTTTGCTATGCCTGATCACTGGGGTGAAATTCCACAACTACTGCAAAAGCTTTCGCCTTATGTTCAACAAGGTAAAATCAAGTACCGTGCACACACTGTGGAAGGCTTAGAGAACGCCGAGAAGGGCCTAAATATGTTGTTTGAAGGCAAGAACACCGGCAAGATGATTGTGAAGCTGTAAGCCAATCGTAAAAAAGCGCAGTGTTATTCTAAGTACTGCGCCTGATTTAATACAAACTGGGCTTTACCTTTTTCTTTTGCTTCGTAAAGTGCTTTATCTGCTTCGTCAATAAGGCAATCAATTGACATGTTCTCGGCCGACTTGGCAAACACCACACCAATGGAACAACTCATTAAAGGATGCTTTGCATCTTGTGCATGTTCTAATGCGGCTTCTTTCCACTTGTTCAAAAGCGCATCACAGTGCTTCTCAACTTGTTCTTTCTGAATGTCGCTCAATACAACAATAAACTCTTCGCCACCGTACCGACCTAATATGTCTGTCTCTCGCTTAAAGACCTGCTTCATAATGCGGGCTTGTATTTTTATGGCTTCATCACCCTGCTGATGACCAAAACAGTCGTTATATTTTTTAAAGTCGTCTAAGTCGAGCATCATCACGGCCATCGACACTTTATGACGCTTACTCAACGCCAACAGTTTTTCACTCTGCTCTCGTAACGCACGCCGATTCAATAAATCAGATAAGGGGTCAAATTTGCTAAGTTTAAGTAGCCTGTCATTGGTTTCTTTTAACATGCGTACGCTGCGATCTAACCGATAACGGGCATAGACACAAATAAACAACGACCCAGATACAAATGCCATTGAAATTGGAACTCTGTCACCATAAACCGGCGCAACCCACATTAACCCCAAGAAACCCAGAATGTTGATGACGTTGGCTGCTAGCGCTAATTTAAAGGCAATACCCAGCGCAAACACACAGAAGAAAGCATATAAAATGGTGCCCTCGTAGGGGAAAATGAAGCTGTGCTCTTCCCAGCAAACCCATATTAACCAGTAGTTGCTGTAAGAAAGCGCAATAAGTAACCCAGCGAAAATGTAGGCTCGATGCTGAATGAACCTGCGCCAGAAGGAGAGTACAACAACGACGAGTATTATAGGGAATTGAAGAAGTAAGCGGTCGAATATGTACAGCTCGTACATGCTGCTTGGTAGTAGCATCAAGTCAGCAGCCATAAAGGCAAGCACAAGTACAGCACCAATGATCAGCGCAATTCTCAGCCGAAGTAGCTCGCGGGGTTTATTGATTTGCACACGCCACCTTAAGCAATCAGTTACTGTTAAAGCATCTATATATTAGCCCATGGCGAAATCCCCCACGGGCTCTTACAACTTCAAATTACTGAAGCTGCATCACTTTAACTATTATCAGTGACTTCTTGATTAAGCGCCAGTTTCGACAAACTTTCTTGCAGTGCCTCAACGGTGACAGGTTTGGTAACGATGTCGTCCATCCCCGCTTCTTTAAATGACACGTGACGCTCTTTGAATGCTTCGGCGGTGAGCCCGATAACTGGGATTTTGCTAAGCTCTCCATCAAGCTTTCGAATGCGTTTTGTCGCTTCAATGCCGTCCATCACTGGCATGTGCACATCCATGAAAACAACATCAATACCGCCCTCTTCTACTCGTGCAGCGGCTTTCAGTCCATTATCAACGTGCTCAACATCACATTTCAGCTGTTCTAAGAGTGCCTGTGCTACCACAGCATTAATGGCATTATCTTCAGCCAACAGAACTTTAATACCTTCTGGTAAGCTAGCGCGCTCTGCTTGTCGCGCGGAATCTAAATCGGCCGACGTCTCCACCATGCGACGACTCTGCACGTTGGCGGTAACGGTGAAACATGAACCTTCACCGACTTTGCTCACCACCTTAATATCACCACCTAATATTTGTGCAAGCTGCTTTGCAATAGCAAGACCTAGCCCACTGCCACCGTATTTACGCGTAATTGATGAATCGGACTGCGTAAACTTATCGAAAATATGCTCGAGTCTGTCTGGCTCAATGCCAATACCGGTATCCTTAACTGCAATTACCAAATGGTTCTCGCTCACGGTATCCCGTGAAGGCTGTTTGAGTTTGGCGGAAATAGTCACCGTGCCCTTATGAGTAAACTTAATTGCATTACTCACCAAGTTAATGATTATCTGGCGTAACTTCGTAATATCACTGGTTACTGCCACCGATTCCATGTTCTTACTTTTGTAAACCAAACGCGTACTATTGGCGCTAGCATTGGTACCGAGTAGCGTAATAAGGTCATTCAGCATTGCGTCAAGATCGAACTCTGTAACGTCAACCTCTGACATACCTGATTCAATCTTTGAGAGATCTAGAACATCGTTGATAACGTTAGCTAGAATAGACGCCGATGATTTCAAATCGCTGGCATACTGATGCTGCTTGTCAGAAAGTTGTGTATCTAAAAGCAGCGTTGCCAGTCCTTGGATACCGTTTAACGGCGTGCGAATCTCATGGCTCATCACTGCAAGAAAATCGGTTTTTGCGCGGTTTGCTTGCTGAGCTTGAGCAACGTATTGCTCTATTTCACCAGACATTGCCTCAACGTCTCGCGCTAAACTACCTAACTCGTCGTTCTGCTGTAAGTCTATACTGACCTTCTTATGGTCAAGGGCAATGCGACTTGCTGCTGATTTTATTTTTTCGATAGGAGCAACAACAAACACCTGTGTGACTCTTCCCATAAGCAAACTAACAGTAACGACAGCAAATAGCGTTACTAGTGACGTTAGCCACGCAATAGTAGATAGGGAAGATTGCAGTGCATCAGCAGGCTGCAATACGGTAACTTTCCAATTCCACGGCGCAAATTCCGCACACGCAAATAACACGTCAGCATCGTTAATATTCGACTCACCGAAGGCGACCTTACGACTGGCAATGGTTGCGATTGTCGCATCTTCGACATTAGGAACCACAGTGTGCTCCATCGTACTAAACACCACGGTATCGGCACTCTTGTCACTGATAGTAAAGTGGCGGTCGGTGGCTTGCTGCAACGACTTTAGCTCTTCAAACACTTCCTTTTGATAGGCCTCGCGAAACACAGGCACATTCTCTAGGCCCGACTCAATAAGCAGTTCACGTCTTTCGTCGATGATCTCTAAGACGTTTAATGTAAGCGTCTGAGTGAGGAGCTGATATTCTCTTTCGCGTACTGAATCGTACGCCGTCAAATAAGCCCAATACCCAGTAAGTGCCATACCAATTAATAAAATTGGAATGTAGATAACCAGCAGTTTCGATTTAATCCGCATACTTACTTCTAATTAGGCCTTATTGATACACATGTTTTTTTGACAGCTTCAAGTAATTTGAAGGAATGGGCAACTGTAGTTTGATTGCTGTAGACACATTTACCGCTACAGTGTACGTATCCATTTTACCAACGGGAATGTCCCTCGCCGATTTTTTCTCAAGAATTAGCTTGGCTTTTCTTGCAGCTGATTTACCAATACTCGCTGGCTCAGATACTACGCCAAGAAGCGCGCCTTCTTTCACAGAGGAAATGCTTTCTGCGAATAAAGGAAGCAGTCCCGTAGCTTCTTTTACCTTTGTTACTAAGTCATTCGATTCAGCGAGCGGCCCAGATGAAAGCCAGTAACCATCCAGCTCGTTTGTTTTTTGCTGCAAGCTGTTGATGATGCTGTCAGTCATTTCAACCAGTCCATCATCGCCTTCTATATACGGTGTACTAACAGCAACAAGATTTATGTTCTCGTAGTCACCATTCAGTGCCAGAAGTTGATTAACCAAGTTACTTGACGATGGGTATGTAGAATGGACAAGACCGATGGTAAAAAGCGATGAGGGTTTAGACGCTCTGAGCACGCCCTCTAACATGTCTAGTTTCACCTTTGCGTCAAGCACGTGTGACTCGCCCGTCATGTTGCGTTCACTAACCGCACCAATAGCAGAAACTATTCCTTCTTCAACCGGTGCTGAGACCGCCATAAACAGCTTAGGTACATCAACAAACGCTTCAGACGCATTCAGCGCTCTGGTGGCAAGGGTCGCCACCGATACAATAAGATCAGGCGCTGGGTGTTGTACAAGCTCGGTAAGTATCTCCTTAGCACGAACTTCAGAGCCTTCGGCGTTATACGATGTTACGTTAATCTCGTGATCGGGCATTATCCGCGCAAGTTCCTTTTCGAACGCGGCGCGCGAATCAGCGACAATTGGAGCAGGCAGTGTTTCAAGAATAATCAGGTCCAGGGTTTCGTTCGCAGAGGCGGCACTAGTGCCCCACATCAAAGAAGATAAGGCGAAAAGAAGAGAAAACCAGACCTTTGTCATGACTGTGAACCTAACACAACTAACTGAAAATACGCACATATAGGCGTATCATAAAGTTATTCGAAGGTCATTCATAGTGGCAGTTATTACCAAATATTCAATACTGGGAATAGCTTTCTAAAAACTAAGATGCGATTTCCGCAAATGCGTTAACGCTAAATAAGCGCGCTTCTATATCGTAAATCGGCATCGACACGATAATTTCATCAACACCCGTCGTTTTAACAAACTGAGCTAGCTTGTTTTGCACCGTTTCTTTCGACCCTACCAACGCATACCTCAATACATTTGCTAACATTGCTTCGTCAGTCGCCGTACAATATTCGTCAAAGTCAGGCATAGGCTTAGCGAAGGGTCTATTAAGACCACGTCGCATGTTCATAAATTGCTGCTTCACTGACGTGAATAGGAGTTCAGCCTCTTCATCGGTTTCAGCAATCACCACCATTACACCAGCCATAGCTTTTGACGCTGATAACTGAGACGACGGTTTGAACATATTGCGGTACACATGAAGCGCATCGAACAGCGCATCGGGCGCAAAATGCGAAGCGAACGAATATGGCAGCCCCATTTTTGCCGACACTTGTGCACTGTACAAGCTAGAACCAAGTAGCCACAAGGGGACATGAGTATTTGCCCCAGGTACTGCAACAATTGGCTGCCCGTCTTGCGGTGTACCCAAGTAGTGCTGAAGTTCTTGAATATCTTCTGGGTAACTGTCTACATCGCTTTGCAAATTGCGACGAAGCGCGCGTGCGGTTGCCATATCAGTGCCTGGTGCTCGGCCAAGTCCAAGCTCTATGCGATTGGGAAATAATTCAGCCAAGGTGCCAAACTGCTCAGCAATGACTAAAGGTGCATGGTTTGGCAGCATAATACCGCCAGCACCCACTTTAATAATCGAGGTAGCGTTAGCAATGTGCGTTAACACTACTGAGGTGGCAGAACTGGCAACACCACGCATGCCGTGATGCTCGGCTAACCATACACGTTCATAGCCACAGCGCTCAGCTTCCATAGCCATTAACTTTGAATTGTTTAACGCGTCTTTTACGCCAAACCCTTCAGATATTGGCGCTAAATCTAGCAGTGAGTATGGGATAGCCATGTTGCCTCGCAATGTTGAAACTTGGTATGACTTATAGGTATGACCTTACTCCTCGTTTTACAACTGCCTTACCTGACAAAGTAAGACGGATGGAGAAGGTTTATCGATGAAGTGAGAGTGGTGAAAAGAGAAACGAAATAATAGTGAGGCATGAGCTTGCAGGAAAGCCACTTAAGAACCAGCCAATACTCGCCTATTGAAAACAAAAAAGCCTGCGCTTTTGTCAGTCGCAGGCTTTGTTCGTGAGCACGAAAAAGCGCTTCAGCAGTGTACTTTATTCCACCGTAACCGACTTCGCCAAGTTACGCGGCTGGTCAACGTCGGTACCCTTAATTAGCGCTACGTAGTAGCTCAATAGCTGTAGCGGCAAGGTATAAATGATAGGTGCGATTGGCTCGTCGCAGTGCGGTACGTCGATAACACGCATGGTTTCATCACCTTCAAACGCCGCATCCTTATCCGCAAATACATACATGATGCCGCCACGGGCACGTACTTCTTCAACGTTCGACTTTAGCTTCTCGAGGAGTTCGTTGTTAGGTGCAACTACAATTACCGGCATTTCATCGTCAATTAGCGCAAGCGGGCCGTGTTTCAATTCACCAGACGCATACGCTTCCGCATGAATATAAGAAATCTCTTTAAGCTTAAGCGCCCCTTCCATGGCAATAGGATATTGATCGCCACGACCTAGAAACAAACTGTGGTTTTTATCAGCAAACTCTTCAGCTAAGTCTTCGATGCCGCCAGTGATGGCTAAGGTCTCTTCAAGCTTTGCAGGTAGACTATGAAGCGCAGAGACAATAGCTTTGCTGTCAGCGTCTGTCATGCCGTTTTCTTTGCCCAGCGCTAGGGTAAGCATTAAGAACGCAGTGAGCTGAGTAGTGAAGGCTTTGGTAGACGCTACGCCAATTTCCGCGCCAGCGCGGGTCATAAATGCAAGGTCTGACTCGCGTACTAATGACGAACCCTGAACGTTACAGATAGTCAAACTAGACATATAGCCCAGCTCTTTTGCTAAGCGAAGGGCAGCTAACGTATCGGCTGTCTCACCTGATTGAGAGATAGTAATAAGCAGGCTGTTTGGATGCACCACTGACTTGCGGTAACGGAACTCTGATGCAATCTCTACATTGCACGACACATTTGCATATTGCTCTAGCCAGTAGCGCGCCGTCATACCCGCATGGTAGCTGGTACCACAGGCAATAATTTGTACATGCTGTACTTTTTTGAATATCTCGTCAGCACCTTTACCAAATATGTCTGCGGTAAGTCCGTTTTCGTCAATACGATCTTTAAGCGCATTACGCACAACGGTTGGCTGCTCGTGAATTTCCTTAAGCATATAGTGGCGGTAACCCGCTTTGTCACCCGCGTCGTGCTCGATATTCGACTCAATCACTTCTCGTTCAACAGCATTGCCGTCTTTATCGAAGATTTTAACGTCGCGACGAGTAATCTCTGCCACATCGCCTTCTTCTAAAAAGATAAATCGGCGTGTCACTGGCAATAATGCCATTTGGTCCGAAGCAATAAAGTTCTCGCCAAGCCCTAAACCAATGACTAGCGGGCTGCCCGAACGTGCAACGACCACGCGGCTTGGGTCTTCTTTATCCATGATAACGGTGCCATACGCACCGTGGAAGGTTTTAACGGCACTTTGCACAGCGTCTAGTAAAGTCTTACCTGACTTAAGCTCTTCGTGTACGGTGTGAGCAATAGTTTCTGTGTCGGTGTCGCTGGTAAAGGTATAGCCCTGCTCTTTTAGCTGTGCTTTTAAGTTAACGTAGTTTTCAATAATGCCGTTGTGCACTACAGCAACACGATCAGTTGAGAAATGTGGGTGTGCGTTCGCTTCTGTCACCCCACCGTGCGTTGCCCAACGGGTATGGGCAATACCTGTCGTGCCAAGTGCTTCGCCTTCTGCCACCGCATCAGCAAGCTCTTGTACTTTGCCTGTACGGCGAATACGTGTAAGCGTGCCGTCGCCTTGCAGTAGCGCTACGCCAGCTGAATCATAGCCGCGATACTCTAGCCTTTTTAAACCTTCTAATAGGATTTCAACTACGTTTCGCTCAGCTACAGCGCCAACTATTCCACACATAACTATTCTCCACTCGGCGCTGCAATAAGTACTGTCACGCCCTGATTTTCAATATTAAGTTTGTCTTGTTCACAAATGCCTTCATCAGTGATCAAAACAGAAATGTTTTTCCAGCTTAGCTCTAGGTTAGGCATTTTATGCGTTAATTTCTTTGAGCTGGCTACTATAACCACCTTACTCGCCGCCACAGCCATGGCGCGGGTTACACCAATAAGCTCGTTAAAGGTGGTGGTGCCTCTGTTGACATCTATGCCCGCGGCACCAATAAACGCAATGTCAAAACTATAGGCACTAACCAACTGTTCAGCCATAGCGCCTTGAAACGACTGTGATTGGGCATCCCATGTGCCCCCTACCATTAACACCGTCGGCTCTTTTTCACTTTGAGTAAGGTAATTGGCGGTTGATAACGTGTTGGTCATTACCACTAAATCATCGATATGGGATAAATGGGGCAAGATGGATGCGGTGGTAGACCCGCAGTCTATAACGAGCTTATTGCCTGGTTTAACCAAGCTCGCTGCAAGTTGGCCTATAGCGTTAATTGCTGGGCTAGTAGTTGAATTCGTGGAAGGGTCATTGGTAATAAATTGAGATGGCCCAGCATTTGAGTTGGTAGATGATGGTACAGGCACTGCGCCACCAAACTGTCGAATCAGTAAACCTTGCTGCGAAAGGGCTGCGAGATCTTTTCTAATGGTGACTTCAGACGTAGCAAAACGCACGGCCAAATCTTCAACTTGTGATTGACCATGCTCTTTCACCCACGCCACTATCTGCTGGCGGCGCTGTTCAACTGATTTACTACTTTTCAATATAACCTCATGCTCTTGCTGCCTTCTCGCTAAACCTTCCTGTACGCGTTGTTCCAATTGAGAACAAGCCATGAAAAGTCTGCAAAACAGTCCGCAAACACATCTTCAACATTCAACCATAACTTTCAAAACGAAAGCTATTAGTTTTAAAGTGAAAGTATCGTAAGTTAAATTGAAACGACGATCAAGGTAATTGTTTAATTAAACGCCAGCGATTTCTTTTGAGCACTCGCTTTTATGGCTAGCTCAATGACTTTGATAACAGGTACGACCGTACTTGCGTCAGCCGGCGAGAATTTACCGTCTTCAATAGCGTGAGCAAGGCGATTGAAAAACGTGAGATATTCACCCTTCAATGTTGTCACCGTCTCTTCAACTAGCTGGCCGCTTTCATTGACCACAGCTAGCACGCCATGCTCGTTATCTTTTGTAATCGCCCAGTGTTCATCATCAAAGGATAGCTCTCCACGCAATTGATCTTCTTGCGGATCTAAATAGAACTTTCGAAAGCTGCCTTTTGTGCCTTGCAAGTCGTAGCGCAATGTTGCTCCTCCCTGAAAGGCTGAACTACCTAGTTTTACAACTTTATCAACATAGTGAAGAGTTACATCGAACGTGTCGTCTGACTGCCCATTTTCACGCAAGGCCTGTATGTTTGCCGACACTTCTTCCGGCTCGCCGAAAAGCTGTAGCGCTTGGTCGATTAAGTGGGGACCCAAATCCCAGAAGATACCGCTTCCTGGCCCTGCATTTTCACGCCACCTGTCTCGTGGTACCGGGCGAAATCGATCGAAGCGGCTTTCCAAACGTTTAATGTCGCCAAGTTTTCCATCGTTAATTAGCTGCTTAATCGTAAGAAAATCGCCATCAAAACGTCTGTTGTGATAAACACAAAGCTGTTTATTTTGAGAATGTGCAAGCTCTACTAAAGCTTCTGCTTCTTCACTATCTAATGTAAATGGCTTTTCTACCAATACGTGACAACTGTGCTCTAATGCCAGTTTCGCCTGTGGCCCATGAAGGTGATTTGGGGTTGTAATAACCACCAAGTCTACATCGTGAATTTTAAGCGCTTCTTCCAACGAGCCATACACTTCAGCATGGGGTAAAACTGCGTTAACCACATCAGGTTTTGAAGAGATAACCACATCGACAGAGAACTGCGGTAGATAATTTAGAAATGGCAAATGAAAGGTTGTGGCGGAAAATCCAAAGCCAACCAGAAGGGTAGATATCATCGCATATCCTTATTTAAAAAGAATCAAGAGGTAAGTAAACACACACTATCAGTAATGATAGATAGGGGAAACCTCAGATGGTTCATTATTTAGAAGACAGATAGCTGAATGAGTTGCGTTTACAGCGACACAGTGGACGTTAATTCAAGCCCTCTGATTTTGTCATCTTTCTGACTGGGCGATATTTTGATGGGACTGAAGAAGAAACTGGGCTAGCTAATCACTATTTGTGTTTGCCAGCCCTATCTCATCATATAACCCGTTAGCGAGCTTTAATTAGGGTACGTCTTTATTTTTTGGTCGGGCGCGGCCAATTTGGAATATTGCGCTGCTTACCGCGGGCAACGGCTAGCGCGTCTTCGTCTACGGTTGACGTGATCACGGAACCAGCACCTACCGTAGCCCCTTTGCCAATGTTTACAGGCGCGACAAGCGACGAGTTTGAGCCGATAAAGGCATTTTCGCCGATGACGGTTTTGGACTTGTTCACACCGTCGTAGTTACAGGTAATTGTGCCTGCGCCAATGTTCGCTTTAGCACCCACTTCAGCGTCGCCAAGGTAGGTTAAGTGATTCGCTTTGGCGCCTTCACCTAAAATAGCCTTCTTCATTTCAACGAAGTTACCCACTTTGGCATTTTTCTGCATTACTGCACCAGGGCGCAACCTTGCGTAAGGCCCAACTATGCAAGCTTCACCTACACTGGCTTCTTCAATAATAGAATTAGCTTCAATTACAGCGTTATCGGCAATAGTACAGTTGCGCAGAATACAGTTTGCACCAATGTTGACGTTGCTACCAAGCGTAACCTTACCTTCAATAATAACGTTAACGTCGATAATGACGTCGTTACCGGTTTCAAGCTGACCACGTAGGTCAAAGCGAGCGGGGTCCAGCAAGGTTACGCCATTGGTCATTAGCTCTTCGGCTTGGCGACGCTGAAGCGCGCGTTCTAGGTTAGCTAGCTGCAAACGATTATTAACGCCTTCCACTTCTACCGCAGACTGTGGCTGTGCTGACTGAATTCGCTTGCCTTCGGCCGCTGCCATGGCAATAACGTCGGTAAGATAATACTCGCCTTGCGCGTTATCATTGCTTAACTCACCCAACCAACGCTTAAGATCAGCGCCAGACATCATCATCATGCCAGTGTTAATTTCTTTGATTTCACGCTGAGCATCAGTGGCGTCTTTGTGCTCGACTATCGCGGTAATATTGTCATTTTCGCGAATAATGCGGCCCATACCTGTGGGGTCGTCTAAATTTACAGTGAGCAGTGCTAAATCACAGCTTTCCTTTGCTGCTTTTAATGCACTTAGTGTTTCTTCGCGAATAAGTGGTGCGTCGCCAACAAGTACAAGCACGTCTTCATCATCTTTAATGTGGGGTGCAGCTTGTTGAACAGCGTGGCCTGTACCTAACTGTTCGGCCTGTAAGCACCAGTTTAGATTGTCTTCAACAACCGTTGCCTTTAGCTGGTCGCCGCCATGGCCGTAGACCAAATGAATATTGTCAGCACCCAGTGATTTTACTGTGTTGATAATGCGCTGCACCATAGGCACACCAGCTACTTTGTGTAATACCTTCGGTAACGACGATTTCATACGGGTACCTTTACCCGCTGCTAATACAACCACTGAGAAAGCCATATAATTCCTTTATTTCGCAAAGAGAATGAAAATCGGAGTATAGTGTAACCAAGGCCCAACAATATGTCAGCGATTGATTCACTTTGAGGTCTGACCGGACGACTTCACATTGCGCTTTTGCTCTTCGTTATTTAGTCTAAGTTAAAAGAAACCGCCTAGTAGTTCATTATTGCAACAGGTATACTCAACACTTAGGTTAGGTTCAGTCAGGCAAGGGAGCATGCGCAGTCTGTGAACACATTTCGTACACTACATAGAAGTATTCTGGTGTTATTTGCGGTAGTGGTTATCGCTATTGTGACACTGGTTCATTTCAGTATTTCAAAAATCGTTGCCGAACAAAGTCGCGCACAGCAGCAGTCACTGTCGCCTGCAATATCGCTTATCGTCGAGCAACTTCTTAAGCCTCTACATATTTCTGAAGCATTAGGGCATTCCACTGAGTTGGTAGACTTGATGGATGGAGAAACAATTGATCAAGATGCTGTTTTTAAGACATTGGATCGCCTTGAAAATGAGTTTGGTTTATCTTTCTTTATCGCCAGCGAGGCAGACAGAAAGCAATATAATTCTGACGGCAGTATTATCAACCTTATCGAAGGTGAAGTAAGCTGGTACTTCAAATATCGCGATTATCCCGCTGATGCCGTTGCCGATATTGGTAAATGGGAAGACACACACTTTTATATTGATATTAAAATTCACGACGAAAATGGCCGCTTTTTAGGTTTTTTCGGTGTAGGAAAAAGCCTGCGCAGCTTTATCGAAGTGTTCGATACCTACAAACAAGAATACGGCTATGACTTCTTATTCGTGGATAGTGAAGGCGATATTATGTTGTCTTCAGATCCAAGTCTTATCGCCTCTTACTCAGAATTCACCAACTTGTCCGAGTTGCCTTGGTACGCGAGTTTGCCAGTGACAATTCAAAGCGAGCAGGCGCTGAATAACAAGCTGGTCACTATTGACCAAAAAGACTTTCTGATTGCGGAAGTTAAGCTGAATCAATTTGGTTGGACTGTGTTTCTTTTAAGTCCGCTTGAAGACCGCCAAGCAGAGATTTCTCAAGCGTTTATTTTTAGCGTGGTAACGCTGCTGGTTGTTGTCTTCTCGCTGTTCTTACTTATCTACAATCTACTGTACTATTTCAGAAAAGATATGCAGCCAGACTTGGTGGTACGTCACAGCAACCGACTTCCTGAAAAAGATAACTTGCAGCTTATTTATAAAACGCTGTTAGCCGAGCACAAATCACTCAGCGTAATGTTGCTAAGCGTTGACGAATTTTCAGATATTGTAGACGCCCACGGCCGTAATGCGGGAGATGACATTCTTGATAAAGTGGTCTCTTACTTAGCTGAACATATGCGCGACCAGGATATATTGGGTAGATGGAGTAGCGCAGAGTTTATAATCTTGTTGCCACACACGGGCCCCCATGTAGCCTTTGATATAGCGCAAAACCTTCGACATGGCATAGCTACGCTTTCACCATTGCAAGAGTTACCGGAAATTGTGATTACCGCTTCTATTGGTATTTCTTACACTGCGTCACCGCGCGCTATGCACGAAGTAACAGCGCACGCGGAAGACGCGCTTTATCAAGCCAAGCGCGACGGCAGCAATTTAGTAAGAATGCAGCTGATTGACTAGCCCTAGTTCAAGCTAATCTAAGCAGGTTTAATTTTGAGGCGTTTTCTTTTGAGAACGCCTGTGGTTAACGCCACACCGAATAAAATCATTAAACCACCCACAATGGTTTGAATCGATAAGTGCTCTTGCAAGAACAGTACACCCCAAATAATGCCAAATAGTGGTACTAAGTAAGCTACGGTAATGGCTTTGGCTGGGCCGATGTCAGCTATGAGTTTGAAATACAAGATATACGCTATGCCCGTGCCACCGACAGCCAGCGCTACCGCGTTAACCCACGCATTTACGCTTGGCATAGTGGCGGGGAGAGTTGCAAGGGCGAAAGGTGCCAGCATTACGCTTGCCATGGCCTGACTACCTGTTGCAACAACTAAAGGTTTAACCCCTTGTAGCCATTTTTTCATCATACATGCCGCTATGCCGTAGCCAGTGGTGGCCAATAATGCAGTCAAAATAGGAAGAAAACTAATATCGCCCTCGCCGAGCTTTTGCTGACTAATAACGGTTACGCCTACAAAGCCTACAAAAAGCCCCGCTACTGCTGACTTTGTTAGTTTGTCACCTAACCACAGCCAAGCGACAATGGCGCCAAACATAGGAGCCGTGGCATTTAAAATGGCATTCACCCCTGCCTCTAAATGTAGGCTGCTGTAATTAAACAGGACGAAAGGCACCGCAGTGTTAGCCATGCCCACTAGCGCAATGGCCAACCAGTGGCGTTTTATGTCTTTTACCGACCCCCGTATTAACAGCAATGGTAGCAATACCGCTGTAGCAAGCACGGTACGAATGGCTACTAATACATAAATGCCAAATTCTGGTGCGGCAACACGCATGAAAATAAATGAACCGCCCCAGATACCGGCTAACACCAGCAGCGAGATAATGTCTCTTATTGCCATTCTTTTATCACCATTTTCTTATCACCCATTCTTTTATAGCCCCAGCACCCCTTGGGCTCCTTCTAAATTAAGTAAATACTGCTTACGCGGTAAACCACCTGCGTAGCCCGTTAGGGTTTTATTACTTCCGATTATACGATGGCAAGGTACAACAATAGCAATAGGGTTACGACCATTTGCCATACCCACGGCGCGGACAGCTTTTGGCTTGCCAATGGCTTTTGCGATATCTAAATAGCTAGCGGTTTCGCCGTATTTAACGTGCTGCAAAGCATCCCACACCTGATTCTGAAACGCCGTACCTTTAGGGCAAAGCGGTAGGTCAAACTCGCGTAACGTACCGTCAAAGTATGCCTGTAACTGACTGCACGCTGCTTCGGTGATGGCGTTTTTTTGCGAATGAAAGCCGTTGCTTAGCATGCTTTCTTGCGCTGCAGTTTCTCTGCCTATAACCCCCTGCTTCGCGTTGGCCGTATCATCTGATTCAGCGGCACTCACGAACTCGATAGCCGTTATGCCTTTATCAGTGGCTTCAACTTTAACAAGCCCCTGTATGCTGTTCACGAAATCTGTATATTTCATACTAACGACTCTCTTTACTGATTGCTTAACTGCCACAATTGAAGGGTTAAATAACTGCGCCAAGGTGCCGCTTTTTCGGGCGCTATGGGGTACTGCTGGGCCATTTTACGAACGATCAAATCGCCGCCAAGGTAAATATCAGGGTTTCTCTCCCCCCGCATTTTTAAATAGTCGAGCGTCCACGGGCCCACGCCTTTAATGGCGAGTATGTCTTCATGGCTTGGCATGTTACCGTTTATGAATAAACGAGCAAAATGACGTACGGCTTCTTTCCTCGCCTGTGGCATACGTAAGAATTCAAGACTGTTTTCGGCCACACTTTCAGGCGAGGGAAAGCTGTAGCGTTCACTCGTTATAGATTCAAGACCGTTTGACGGGAGCGCATCAGATACCGTTTCGCCCAACTGATGTACCAGTAAAGTCAGCTGGCCAATAGCCGCTTTTACACTAACTTGCTGGCCTACAATAGCTCGGCAGCCGCTTTCAAATACGCTCCATGCACTGGGAAGGCGTAGCCCAGGCGTTAACTTGCTCGGCGGCAATCCAGACTGCAATAGGCTTTGTTCAATTAACAGCGGGTCAGCGTGAAGATCCAATACCTGCTTTATGTTTTCAATTATCGTATGAAGACAACCTAGATCTGGCATATCAATGAGAAGTTTGAACCCGTGGCGCGCCTCGTCGTGAATGGCTTTAAAAAAGCCTAAACTTTCATTGCATGAAAAGTATCGTTCATAGCTCTCGTTCGTTACTCGTTCCATCCCTTCAATAGCGCGGGTTGCCAAGAAATCTCGTACATAGGGCCAATTGTACGGCGGCCGATATGAAAGAAATAAAGAGATAACCTTTTGTTGAACCGGCTCTTTTTTTCTAAGCTGGGTAGGAGACGTAGCGCAATATTGCTCTATGGCCCGCTGCAGTTGTCTCAGGGATTGATAGCCTGCCGTAATTGCGATATCTGTCATAGATAAATGAGTTTGTTGAATAAGCTGCTTTGCAAACAAAGTGCGCTGCATATTTTGAAACTGCTTAGGTGGTATGCCCACAGCATTGACGACCAACTTATTTAGATAACGCTCACTAATACCCAACCGCATAGCAATGTCCGCAACCCGCTCAATGGGAATAACAGATAGCAGCGACAACGCTCGGTTAATCGTTGCGCCCACTCCTTTCCACGCCGCTGAACGAGGTGCACTGTCAGGCCTGCAGCGAAAACATGGACGATAACCATGTGCCATTGCCTGTGTGGCGTGTTGAAAGTAAGTCACATTCTCTTCTTTCGGAAGTCGCGCTGGACAGATTGGCCTACAGAAAATACCGGTTGTTTTTACCGCCACAAAAAATCGTCCGTCAAAGCGCGGATCTCTGCTAAGTCTTGCTTTTGAAAGCACTGACTCTGCAGTTGTTGAGTTTTCTGAAGCCCCCATGTCTGAGACAAAAAGATTGTCTGGCATTAGAATGCGCTTCCCACCTGTCGTTTATCACCTTTATCTAGTGTATCGTGCATTGGCCCTGTTGGTGCGACAAAATCAGAACTCAATAATTACAAACCTTGCTAGTCAAACTTTTCTTCCCTTCTTGCATATTCTTACAACGGTTCGCTTACCACTAGAATAAATCAAATCATTGAAGAGATAGTGAGCATAATTAGCGACATTTGATCATTGGAGCAGCTAAACGCATAATAATGCGATAATAATAATGAGCGCCTGATGGATGTATCAGAAAACCACAGGCTTAACGAGCTGACTGTATGCTGAACTCTTTGCGCACCTTCAAGCTGCGCCTGTCTAAAATTTGGCTGATAGCGATGCTAATGGTCATTACACAAAGCGCTTTTGCGGATTGGCTTGATGACTATGCTAGTTACGTTCAAAAGGAAGCTTCAAAATACAACGTGCCTGGTTATGCGTTTGTGTTTTATGAACAGGGCAAAGCGCCAAGGGTTTACGTATATGGAAGAACCCGCAAACGCGGCGGAGAGAAAGTTACAGAGAACACAGTATTCAGGCTAGCTTCTGTTTCAAAAACCTTTACTGCGTTGTTGTCAGCTAAACTTGTAGAAAAAAACCAGCTTAGCTGGGAAACGCCGATAACCACCTTATTACCCGACATTCCTTTTAAAGGCAAAGGAATGAATGCGCTGCAACTGCAACATATCGTGGGCCAATCTAGTGGCTTTATGCCCAACGCTTACGACAACCTTATTGAAGCTGACTACTCGCTGGAGCGCGTGCTTAAATCCCTGGGCGAGCTTGAACCACTGTGTGCGCCGGGTGAATGCTATACCTATCAAAATGCACTCTTTGGTGCGCTGGAATACTACTTCAGCAACAATAATACCTCTTACTCACGACAGCTTCAGGCCAATCTGTTTGCACCACTAGGCATGAAAACAGCTAGTGTTGGAAAAGGCGGATTGCTTGCATCAGAATCATGGGCTCAACCTCATATTGCTATCGCCAGAAATAAATGGCGCGAGGGAAAGGTAGAAAGCAACTACTACCGGTTCTCTCCAGCTGCTGGCGTTAACGCTAGCATTTCAGATATGACGATTTATCTACAAGCGCTGCTAGGCGAGTTCCCCACGGTCATATCCGATGAAATGGTGGACTATGTCACTACAGAGCGCGTGAAAACGAAGCGTGAAACCTACCGAAGAGGTTGGCGCGGCATGATTGACGATGCTCACTATGGTTTGGGTTGGCGTATTTACGACTTAAATGGATTACAACTTAACTATCATGGGGGTTGGGTAAAAGGCTATCGCGCTGACGTGGCGTTTTTGCCTGAACACAAAGTTGGCTATGTGATGCTGATGAACGCAGAGTCGAATATGATTAATTCAACAACAGCCGAGTTTTGGAAGCGTTACTTGAAAAAAGCCGACGCAGATAAGTAATATCGGCATCGGCTTTTCGGTACTTTCATTCAGATATTAAACGCTACTGTTTTAAATAGGTATAACCTGCCAAACAGTTTTCGTAAAAATCAGTCCAGCGAACCCCTTCACGAGGGTTCAATTTTCCGTCCCACACTTGCTTGTCTATCATGCGTTTTACGTCTGATGCCATTGCGCGCGGGTTATACTGCATAACGTTAAGTACATCTTCTACCGACGAGCCCTTCACCACTTCTTCAATGTAAAAGTCTTCAGGATCGTCGTCATAGCTGTAAATATGCACTTCATTTAAGCGACCAAACAAGTTGTGCATATCGCCCATAACGTCTTGATAAGCGCCCGTTAAGAACAAACCAATGTAGTACGGCTCATCTTTCTTAAGTGGGTGCATTGGCAGTACGTCAGTAATTTCACGGCCAATAGTGAACTGATCAATTTTACCGTCGCTATCACAGGTAATATCCACTAGCGAGCAATTAACCGTTGGCTCTTCATTCATACGAATAAGAGGCACTACCGGCAGCAACTGGTCGATGGCCCATGTATCAGCAGCCGACTGGAATACAGAGAAGTTACAAAGGTACTGAGACGATAAACTGTAATCTAGCTCTTGAAGCTCTTCTGGAACATATTCTTCGTTGCGATACCACTGCTGTAAGCGACCCATAATTTGCCAGTACAGCGTTTCGATTTTGCCCAGCTCTTCAAGTGACAACACGCGTAATTTAAATGCATCTAGCGCTTGCTCTTTGTACTGCGACGCATCGTTGTAAATTTCATGCATGTTCGTTTGTTCATCAAACGTGTCTGCAAGTTCGCGCATATTCTTAAGGAAGAAGTGTTCACCCGCTTTTGCTGATGTATCCATTTGCGACGCATTCGACTTAATTTCGCCCACAATTTCCGTGATAACACAGCTGTGATGCGCAGTGATTGCACGTCCACTTTCACTAACCAGATGCGGATGCGGTACGCCTTCAAGGTCGCACATTTCCTTCATGCCATAGACAACGTCAGCAACATACTCTTGCATGCTGTAGTTACGCGACGATTCATTAGTTGAATTACTGCCGTCGTAATCGATACCAAGGCCACCACCTACATCAACATAATCTAGCTCGAAGCCCATTTTGTGAAGGTCTGCGTAAATACGCGCGCCTTCGGTTACCGCTTCTTTAACCGCACGAATGTCTGTTAATTGGCTACCAATATGGAAATGAAGTAGCTTTAAGCAGTGCGCCATGCCTTGCTCTTCAAGGTAGCGGGCTGCGTTAATGATCTCAGTAATGGTTAAACCAAATTTCGCACGTTCACCACCAGAGCTTTCCCACTTACCACGACCTTTCACCGTCATTTTTGAGCGCACACCAATGATAGGATCGATATCCAGCTCTTTGGCTATTTTTACCAGAAGAAGAAGCTCGGTGTATTTTTCAACTACTACCACAACGCGGCGACCCAGCTTTCTTCCTAACAGCGCAAGACGCATAACTTCGTCGTCTTTATAACCATTTAGGATAGTCAGAGACTCTTCGTTAGTATTCATGGCAAGCACAGTCAGAAGCTCGGCTTTTGACCCCGCTTCTAAGCCATAGTTAAATGGCTTGCCCGCATCGACAATTTCCTCAACGACTTCGCGCATTTGGTTTACTTTTACCGGATACACACCTTGGTACTGGCCTTGGTATTCGGCTTCTTCGATGGAGCTTCTAAATGCTTTGTTCAAGCCTGCAACTTGCGAGCGCAGAATATCGTGGAAGCGCACAACAACAGGAAACTGTACGCCTTCTTTGCGGATATCTTCAATTACCGAATTAAAGTCGATTCGAATGCTAGGATCTTCAGGAACAGGGGTAATATGGACGTTGCCGTTTTCACCAATTTGAAAATAGCCGCCACCCCATTGAGACACGCCATAGACGCGCTCCGCTTCTTCGATGCTCCAATCTGACAATTTATTCACCTATTTGTAAGTGGGCTAGGCCAATACCTAGCATAGAAAGTGCGAAAATAAGCAGCGTATTATAGTCAACGTAAGACTGAACGCGATAGTTGTTGCGATATAAAATATCTATTGTCTCGACGAATTTTGTTTATCGAACGCGGGCTTTTTTAGCCTATCCAAGTTCGAACATAATCTATAACAACGTTATCTGCTTTTTCTTCACAAAGGGTTATAAACTCTGAGATGTTTTGAGTACGTTCAAGTTCAAATCCCAGTTTAATTGATGGCGCGCTAAAAAACTTCTCTGCAATGTGATCAGCATCGGTTGCTTCATCTTCTAGCCATGTCTCGCTGAGCTGACTTCGCCTATCTAACTTAATGGGCGCTTTTATTTGATTGAAGGTATCAGAATTGGGGATTTGCCAACTACGCATGTCTACAAATAAGTGAAAGGGTCGGCCTTTACGGGTTTTCAAGCAATCAGAAAGCTTAGCAAGGTACTGAATGTTCGTGGACATATCCCACTTACCGCGAAGCGTGACCAAAATACAATTTCTAAACGGCTCAATATGAAAAGGGGTCGTAGACATTTACTCGTACATCTCTATGCGACTATATGAATAGCTAACTCAACATCTATAGCATTCACATACTAGAGCTGATAAGCATCAACTACAACTATAGTTGAGTACTTTGTAATTAAGTTTAATACCCAATAAAAAGGCCTGTGTTTAAACAGGCCTTTATAGAAGATGTATCAAAGAGATACGCTGTATTAGTCGTCTCCGAACTCGCGAATAATGCTGTTAATGGTGTCTTTAGCGTCACCCAGAACCATGCGCGTGTTGTCTTTGAAAAACAGCGGGTTGTCTACACCGGCAAAACCGGCATTCGCAGAACGCTTAAGTACAAAGACCGTTTTCGCACGATGTGCTTCGATAACTGGCATTCCGTAAATAGGGCTGCCTTTCATCTCTTTGGCTGCTGGGTTAACTACATCGTTTGCACCGATAACAATAACCACGTCATAGTTTTCCATACGAGGGTTAACGTCATCCATCTCGTATAGTTGGTCATAAGGCACGTCAGCTTCTGCCAATAACACATTCATGTGGCCCGGCATACGCCCCGCTACAGCGTGAATGGCGTAATCAACCGTACAGCCATTTTCCTCTAGCAACGACTGAAGTTCACGTACCGCGTGCTGCGCTTGCGCAACCGCCATACCATAACCAGGCACCACCAGTACTGCTTGCGCTGCTTCTAATACATAAAATGCATCTTGCGCCGACAGTACTTTAATCTCGCCTTCTATTTTTTCGCCGGCTTCTACTGGCTTGGCAAAGCCAGACAACAACACATTCATCAATGAACGGTTCATGGCCTTACACATAATATTGGTAAGAATTAAGCCTGACGCGCCTACTAGTAAACCGGTAACAATCAATATTGTGTTGCCTGTAGCAAGACCTGCCGCCGACGCTGCTACACCTGAGTAGCTATTTAAAAGCGCAATAACCACCGGCATATCTGCACCACCAATTGAAATGGTAGCCCACAAGCCGAAGCTTAGTGACAACGCAATAGCACAGTAAATCCAAAGTGGGTTGCTTGGGTCGGTAGTAAAGAAATAACCAATCACCACCATGCCAATTAGATGCAAGATGCTTAGCTCGCGAAGCCCTGTGAAAATAACGGCTTTAGAGCTCATTTTTCCTGACAACTTACCCCAGGCTACCACCGAGCCAGAGAACGTAATTCCCCCAACTAAAATTGTGAAAAACAGGGTAATAAAAGTAAACGCACTTTCAGTTTTAAGGGTAATTAGGCTCATTCCGGCTAATGTTGCCCAACCCAGAAGCAATGACGCTGCGCCACCAAAGCCATTAAATAACGACACCATTTCCGGCATTGCCGTCATTTCAACGGTCTTGGCTTTCCACGCACCAAAGGCGCCACCAATAACAAAACCTAGCAGGATGTAATGATAGCTAATAATCTGCTGGTCAAGCAGGGTGACGACGACAGCAACCAGCATACCAATGGCAGAAATAAAGTTACCTTTTTTCGCGGTATCTGGATGGCTAAGTAACTTAAGTCCTAGTATAAATAGTGCCGCAGCTACTACGTACGCAAGGTTTATTACGGTTACGATATCACTCACTTGCGTACTCCTTATTTATCTTTTTTCTTGAACATGCCAAGCATGCGATCAGTAACGAGATAACCACCCACCACGTTGATGCTGGCCAGCGCCACCGCTGCGGTACCAAGAATGGTCGTTAGCAAATTGTTGTCGCTACCCGAGGCTACCAATGCTCCCACTAACGTAATACCCGATATCGCGTTAGAGCCGGACATTAGAGGTGTATGCAAGGTTGCTGGGACTTTTCGAATTAACTCAAAACCCAAAAAAGCAGCCAGTAGCACGATGAAAAGTAGGTAAATGATTTCCATGATTAGGCTCCTTTGTATGCGTTGTTAAGCATGTCGTTGGTGATGTTACCGTCGTGGGTAATAACACAGCCGGCCAGAATGTCGTCTTCTAAATTAAGCCCAAAGGTTTTGGTTTCATCGTCAAAGAACTCATCCACAAGGTTGTAGATGTTATTGGCGTACATGTCGGTGGCGGCTTTAGCCACATACTGGCTCCAGTTACCATTACCAATTACCTTTACACCGTTAACTTCAACGGTTTCGCCAGCAACCGAGCCTTCAACATTACCACCTGATGTTGCAGCCATATCTACAACCACACTACCCGGCTTCATGAGTGCTAATGTATCTTTTGAGATAAGCACTGGTGGTTTGCGACCAAATAACTGCGCTGTCGTAATAACAATGTCAGAGTCGGCAATCGCGTCGCGTTGCGCTTCTTGCTGCTTCGCTTTTTGTTCATCGGTCAGTTCTTTTGCATAACCGTCTTTCGTTTGGCCTGTTTCCCCAATGTCGATCTTAAGGAATTTGCCACCTAGCGATTCTACTTGCTCAGCCACCACAGGGCGGGTGTCATAAGCAAGTACGTTTGCGCCTAAGCGTTTCGCGGTTGCTATAGCTTGAAGACCCGCTACGCCAGCGCCAATAATAAATACCTTTGCTGGTTTTATTGTTCCTGACGGTGTCATCATCATAGGTAATATTGATGGCAACTGATTCGCCGCCTGCATCACCATTACGTAACCAGCAAGGCTCGCTTGCGAGCTCAATGCGTCCATTTTTTGTGCACGAGAAGAACGAGGGATCATCTCTACAGAAATAGCGGTTAGCCCCTTTTCTGCAATAGACTCAACAAGCGATTGCTGAAAGAAAGGGTCGAGATGGCCTACCACAATGGCCCCTTTTTTCATCAACGCTAGCTGTGCATCGGTGGGTTTGTTCACCGCCACCAACATATCTGCTGTTGATAATGCATCATTCACATCATCGATGACAGTTACGCCTACCTCTTTGTATTCTTTATCTGAATACCCTGAGTGTACGCCCGCCCCCGCTTCTAGCAGTAAGGTCGCCCCTTTTTTCACCAGACGCTGTGCACTACTAGGTGTAGCCGCACATCGCTTCTCCACATTATTTAGCGGATCTGGCGCTTTTGATTCATTTAATATTATGATTTTCACACGCTTCTCCTCACATTCCGGCTATCCGAGAATGACACCCTTTAAACATTACTAAGCCATTTTATTCACTTATGCCTAGTATTCTCTAGCGAAATCAAAAACAGAACAGGCAATTTCTGTATTTATTTTGCTTCGAATAGCACCCCTCATTCCGCTTATTTTTCAAGCGAAACTGGGGCAAAGCTACGCTATATGGTCATACATCACTAGTATCATTTGCTTACGAGTCATAACTAATATTTATATAGAAATGGCATACAGGCGATAAATGAAGTGGATAAAGAAGCATTTATTTTGTGAATATATCAATAATTGTTTATTTTTTAAACACACGTAAAGGTGAAATACGCTAATCGATGACGAGGAAATCACGCCTTTTAAACAAGGCGATTCAATTAATTTAAAAAATTGTTAAATAAATTTGGGGGATTTTACAAACCGTGTCGTCTTGATGAATTAACAGCGAAATGCTGTGAGAGAAAGCCAAGTGGGGTGCACACCACAAGGCGCATTAAAATTAACGATTAGGACACACACCATCATGTATAGGAAAACCAAGCTTGCATGCTCAGTGGCAGCAGTTTTAGCGTCGGCTATTTCTGCTAATAGTGCATTTGCCCAAGACGCGCAACCCAATAAAGACGTCGAAGTGATTGAGGTAAGTGGTATCCGCTCATCGGTTGCAAAATCGATGGATGTTAAACGCAGCTCTGCTGGCGTAGTCGACGCCATTAGCGCAGAAGACATCGGTGATTTTCCCGATACCAACTTAGCTGAATCACTACAGCGTATTACCGGCGTATCTATTGACCGTTCAGGCGGTGAAGGCCAGCTAATTACCGTACGTGGTTTTGGACCACAGTTTAACACCGTGTTGGTAAATGGCCGTCAGATGGCGTCTGAAAACGATTCGCGTGCGTTCAGTTTCGACACGATTGCTTCTGAGTTAGTAAGCAGCCTTGACGTGCATAAAACGTCAACGGCCACAATGCAGTCTGGTGGTGTAGGCTCTACCATTAATATTAATACCGCGCGCCCGTTTGCATTAAACGGTTTTAAAATGGCGGGCTCAGTAAAAGGCGTGTACGACGAAAATAGTGAAGAAACTACGCCGCAATTTTCAGGCCTTATTAGCAACACCTTCAACGACGACACCTTCGGTGTATTACTTGCCGTTTCACACCAAGAGCGTGAGACTCGCCTTAACCAGGCTCAAATGGACGGTTGGCTAGAGAACGTTGGCGTGCCAAACCCTGTTACGCAGTCAGGCGACGCTTGGACAGGCAATGTATTTTCACCGCGAAACTACGATCACAAAGTGACCTTTGAAGAGCGTACCCGAACAAACGCTAATCTTGTATTCCAATATGCACCTAACGACAAACTGGTTGTAACTGCTGACGCACTGTATTCAGATTTTGACGTAGAGTCTGAAGCAACGTCGTACGGCCACTGGTTTACCGCACCTAACATTCAGGGTGTAGGTGATGACGGCAGCCTGTTTGATGAAAACGGCAATCGCCGCAGCCCAACGGTTGATGCAAACGGTACTATTGTCGATTTATACCAAGAGGTAGGTTTGGCGACAGATATGCACGCCAAAACGTTCGACCGTTTAACTGATACCTATGCCATAGGCCTTAACTTTGATTACCAGTACTCTGATAATCTGAATTTATCGTTTGATTTAAGTCATTCAGAAGCCGAACGCGAAGCCAATAACGGTGGCGGCGATCAGCTTTCACTTATCGGTTATGCCAACCGCGTACGGTTCCAAGTAGACGACAACATTTTACCTGTTGCCAGCATGTTCGCCTCGCCTAATGCCAATATTTACAGTGGCCAACAAGAACTGGATGGCGCGATTGTTACAGGTCCTGACGGTTTCCCTATATACAACCCTGCACTGACACCTGATGGAGTAAGCAATCACTTAGATGAGGCTAATAGCCGAGCTCACGTAATGCTGCGTCGAGGCTGGGCAGTAGAAGACGAAGTGAGCCAACTGCGCTTTGACGGCGAATATGTAACAGATGGAAGCGGCCTAACTGAAATTCGCTTTGGCGCACAGTACAGCACCGAAACCAAATCACTTACCCGTTGGGACAATGAAGGTGTAGGGATTCACTGTACTTACTGTGGTTACCCCGACTTACCTGAGATCCCAGCGGGCAGCCAATACGTTTTTGACGCGGGCAGCGACTTCCTCTCTGATGTGAGTGGTAGCGGTCGCATGCCCACCTCTTGGCTTGCCCATGATGGCGAAGCCAACTTTGCGTTTTTAGAATCTTACTATCAAAGCGTAAATGGTGATTCGATTAGTTTTGATGCGGTGCGCCGTAACAACAGCTTTGAAGTTGAAGAAGATATTATCTCTACCTATATGGAATTCGACTTTGAAGGCGAAGTTGCAGACATGTTCTTAAGCGCAACCGCAGGTGTGCGTTATGAAATGACGGATGTGACGGTTAACGGAACGCAAGCGCCAATAACGGGCTTAACGATTCTGGATCAAACCGAAATGCTGGCTGGTTTTGGTGATGCGCAAAGTATTGCCACTGAGTCTGATTACGACGTGCTATTACCTAACTTCAGCGTACGTTTAGAAATTACCGACGATTTAATTGCGCGCTTTGCGGCGAGCTCTACCATTACTCGCCCTACGCTCAACAGCATGTCACCGGTAACCGTAGTTACGACCACCCGCCAAGGTGGTGATTTAACGTCTACCAGTGGTAACCCTGCACTAGAGCCATTCAAATCGGATAACTTGGACTTGTCGCTTGAGTACTACTATGACGAAGCAAGTTATGCATCAATTGGTTACTTCAGAAAGCTGGTATCGAACTTTATTGTTAATAGCCAAGAAGACAAAACCTTCGAGCTTGCTGACGGCAGCCTGCTAACAGATCCCTCTACTGGCGCTAACGCTAGCGCGCCAGATGCGGGTGACGACGTAGCGGTGTTTACCAATACACTGCCAAATAACGGTGAAGACGCGACGGTAGACGGCTTCGAGATTGCGCTTCAGCACACTTTTGACAACGGCTTTGGTGTACTTGCCAATGGAACCATTGTTGATAGTGATGCCGAACTCGATCCATTCGATATTAACCAAGTATTTGCGCTAACTGGGTTAAGCGATTCTTACAACCTAGTGGCATTTTATGAAACTGACGACTATCAAATTCGTCTTGCCTATAACTGGCGTGACGCATTTGTTCAGTCGTTAACACAAGGGCAGGGTGACGGCCCAACCATTGTTGAGTCTTATCAACAGCTTGACATTAGCGGTAGCTACAGCGTGACAGACAATGTAGAAATCTTCTTTGAAGGTATTAACCTTACAGAAGAGTTCGTACATAAGCGCGGTCGCTTCTCTAATCACTTGCTGTTGGTTGAAGACAGCGGCAGACGTTGGGCCTTCGGTGTGCGCGGAAACTTTTAGTTTCGCGTAATTGGGGCCGGCGTTTGTTGGCCCCACATTCGTGGCTACCCTTTGGTAGCCACAGTTTTTATTCAGGAACACAGTATGACAACAGCAACTCCCATAACGCACATTGTAGTAGTCGGTGGCGGCAGCGCAGGGTGGCTTACGGCTGGTCGTATTGCAGCGCAACATCAATGCGCTATCCGCAAAGACATTAAAGTAACCTTAGTAGAAAGCCCCAATGTGCCTATTATTGGCGTGGGGGAAGGCACCTGGCCTACCATGCGATCTACGTTGATTGCGTTGGGTATTAGTGAAACCACCTTCATTAAGGAATGTGACGCCACATTCAAGCAAGGGGCAAAGTTCGCTAAATGGACTACAGGTGAAGAGCACGATTTTTACTACCACCCTCTCATGCTGCCCCAAGGGTTTTCGCAAACAAATTTAGGCCCTTATTGGCAGTCTGTTGCACCCGAATTAAACGAATCTTTTTCCCATGCAGTATGTGTTCAGGAAGCTATATGCGAAGCAGGCTGTGCACCTAAAAGCATACGTCACGCAGAGTTTGCAGGCACCGCAAATTATGCTTATCACCTAGATGCAGGGAAATTTACCGCCTTTTTAACCAAACACTGTACTGAAAAACTAGGTGTACACCATGTGTTAGCCGACGTTAACCGCGTCGAAAGCAGCGATAACGGCGATATTAAAGCCCTTCACACCGAGCAAGGGGTAATAGTAGAGGGCGACCTTTTTGTTGACTGTACCGGCTTCAAATCTATGCTGCTCGGCGAACACTATAAGGTGCCGTTTATTCCCTGTGACGATGTACTTTTTATAGACCGAGCATTAGCCGTACACGTGCCTTATGACACCCCGCAAAGTCCTATTGCATCCCACACTATCTCCACCGCACAAGACGCCGGTTGGATTTGGGATATCGGTTTGCAGTCACGCCGAGGTGTAGGCCACGTCTACTCCAGTAGGCACCAAAGTAAAGATGAAGCCTATGCTCGCTTAGACTCATACGTACGCCAAACCAGCACGTTAAACGGCATAGATGGGATAAACGTAAAAGACATTACTATTCAAAGCGGACACAGGCAGCACTTTTGGCAAAATAACTGCGTGGCTGTTGGGCTAGCGGCGGGCTTTCTAGAGCCTTTAGAAGCCTCAGCGCTTGTACTGGTTGAGCTGTCTGCCTCAATGATTGCCGAACAGTTACCCGCAAACCGAGCCGTGATGGATATTGTGGCGAAGCGCTTCAATGACACCTTTTCCTACCGTTGGCAGCGAATTATCGACTTCTTAAAGCTGCATTACATGCTAAGTAAGCGAGAAGACAGCGCATTTTGGCGGGACAATCGCGATAGTCATACTATTCCCGATTCATTAAAAGAATTACTCGCACTGTGGCAATACCACCCGCCTAGTGACAAAGACTTTACCAGCAACAACGAGGTATTTCCCGCGGCAAGCTATCAATATGTGCTGTACGGAATGGGGTTTACCTCAGATTTAGCTACACATCAGCAATGGGTGAACGCCGACTTTGCCAAGCAGCAATTGATGCAGAACAGGAAAGCTCGCGCCATGGCGGTGGAGAAACTGCCTAAACATCGCGAACTTATTAATAAAATTCACCAATTCGGCCTGCAGGCCGTTTAACAGCAAATCAATAAGCAGGACCTACGTATGACTCATATGGTTGCCATTAATAATAAACAGCATGCAGATTTGAAAGTAACCGACGATGCATTGTCACTAAGCGCCAATCAGCACCTTGTTCCTGTGGTGGTCTCTGAGCTAAATAAGCTAGTGGTTCATTATCCCGTGGTGATTACCAAGTTTGACGACTCAGGACAATTTGGCTTATCTGCCTTGTTAGGTTTTGAAGAAAAAGAAAACCTATTTTGGCAGCAAGGTGAATGGGATGCGGTTTATATTCCCGCACAGTTTGAACGCTTGCCTTTTTATGTAGGAACGGAAGCGCAAAGCGCTGACAGCAGTAACCGGGTGCTGTGCATTGATATGGATAATGCCTCAGTAAGCGAAGAAAAAGGAACGCCGCTCTTTGATAACACAGGAGAGCCTAGCAGCTACCTGTTAGAGAAGCAGCAGATCCTTGCTCAGCTTCTTGACGGTGAAACGCAAAATCAGCGTTTTATTGCCGCCCTACAACAGTACAACCTTATTACACCATTCACTCTAGATATTACCTTTGAAAACGAAAGCAAAACGTCTATAACAGGGTTATATACCATTGACGAAGATAAGCTAGCGGCGCTTAGCGCTGACGCAATTGCTGATTTGCATGCACAACACATGCTGCAAAGCATTTACACGCTCATAGCGTCAAACGCACAAATCTATGCCCTTATCGACAAAAAGAACAAGGCGAATAAAAACGCAGACGCATGGTTTCAAACTACGAATTAATTAAGGTTGGTGAGCAATCCACACCGATTATCATAATCGATAATTTCATACCAAACCCGCTGAGTTTGGTAGAAACAATTGCGCAACACCACCCGTTTACGAAACGAGATGGCGACTTTTATCCGGGGGTGAGGAGTCACCCGCCCCAGGAGTATGTGGAACACCTACATACCTCGCTTTCCCAACTTTTTAGCCAACTTGCTACGCATAATGGGCTACAAAATTTTGGCGTGGAAAAACCGCTTCATCTACCCCTAGTGCAACTTTCCATAGCCAATCAAGCGCCGAAAAGCTTATCGCCCATTCAATGTATTCCGCACATCGATACGCAAAAGGATAATGAATGGGCATTGGTGCACTATCTGTTTAGCGCTCCTTTGGGTGGTACTGCTTTCTATCGACATATTGAAACGGGGTTAGAACGGGTTAACGCAGCGCAGTACGAAGGCTATTTTAAAACCTTAAAACGTCAGGCCACCAGCGTAGGGTTACCACCTAAAGCGTACATAAACGGTGATACCGCCATGTACACCCAAATCGCCCGCATTGAGCCTATGTTTAATCGTGCCGTGTTGTATCCAGCCAACTTGCTGCACAGCGGCTGTTTACCTAACGATATTTCAGATTCTGTTGATGTGAAAGAAGGCAGGCTAACCGCAAACGCCAGTATCGTTTTTTGACCCACTTTTAACTGGGCATGACGTAACATCTATAGAGTAGTCTGCGCGTGTAGCATCACAATTAGTGTGCCTTGTGCAACGTATTCATGAAGGTTTATTCATACAAAAAGGTGATCGAAACTTTATTTTCAAACGTTTCCTCGCTAAATCACCGTATAGGATATTTATGATGTTTGGACTTTTCAAAAGCAACCCAACCAAAAAGATGCGAAAGCAGTATGACGCCCTCCTTGAGAAAGCCATGCATGCGCAAAGAAACGGCGATATAAAAACGTACTCCTTGCTCACAGCACAATCTGAACAGCTATGGAAAGAAATAGAGGCATTGGAACAAGGTACGCCAAAATCATAGAGCGCTATGAACCAGGATAAATAAGGCGGTTAGTAGGTGATATTAACGCCCACTGCATAGCGAGCTCCTGCATCTTGCACGAGCAAGAGATGATTGCTAAATCGGCCGCGCTTATGCACGGTTTCGTTGGTAATGTTGATACCTTCAAAAAATACAGAAACCCTAGGGCTGAACTGATATGAAAGGCTCATATCCCACTGCTGGTAAGGGCTAACAAAGGTAGGCTCGGTGCTTTGGGTTTGGTTTAGTGACTGCAAAAAGCCTTCTCGCTGGTTCCAAGCCACCCGCCATTGCAGCGCATTTTTTTCATAAAACAGCACCATGTTTTTGGCACCCGACAACCCCGTAAGCGCAAAGGTTGAGCGAATATTGGCAGTGTC
This sequence comes from Alteromonas alvinellae, assembly GCF_902705805.1. Taxonomy (NCBI): domain Bacteria; kingdom Pseudomonadati; phylum Pseudomonadota; class Gammaproteobacteria; order Alteromonadales; family Alteromonadaceae; genus Alteromonas; species Alteromonas alvinellae. The sequence continues at coordinate 48,315 of NZ_CACSIH010000109.1, forward strand.
TAATTCAGCGTTACTGTCTACAAAGCTCGCATTGGCCTGAATTCCCCACCCTGAGTCGCCAAACAAATGCTGCACTGCTATCTCGACCCCTTCGACCGTTGCTGACTCGCCATTGCTTGGAGATATTACGGAAAACTGCGCTAACGCATCGGCATCGTCAGCCGCGTTTGGATTTGTGCCGGTACTAGGGTCGGTTACGTTATTAAAGGTTTGCGTACTGCTTTCATTAACAATGAAATTGTCTACCGTTTTTCTAAAATAACCTGCCGATATATAGCTATTTTCCTGGTAGTAATGCTCCACAGCCACATCAATATTTTTTGCCTCAAAGGGCAATAGCTGTGCGTTTCCGATACGCGCCCGCAAATCGCCACCTTGTCGCGTGGTGGTATAGGTTACACCCGGCGCCATCTGCTCTAAGGTTGGACGGGTAATACTATGATTGTAAGCCGCGCGAAATACCCAGCTATCTAACCAGCTGGCTTTAAAACTTACGCTAGGTAAAACATTGGTGTAGTTTGACGATTCATCAATACTTACCGAGGCGCCGAATTCTTGCCCCAGTTCGGTTTGGTCTAAAATAACTAACGCCGACAACTGTTCGTCGACACCACTTACTTTTACGTCAGTATACTCAGCCCGTAGCCCTGCATGCACATCAATAAACCAAGGCGCAAAATCCTTTTCAATAGCGGCTTGAACATATCCCGCATACACGGTTTCCTTAACCGCGAAAGAACTCCCCCGGGTTTCAGCGGCTAAACTGACATCACCAGCGTTCTCCAAGTAACGAAATAATGTATCGCCGTCGTGACGCAGCCACTGATGAGGTATGTTCTCATGCCCACTAATTGACCCAAGAAAATCGTCGCCTGCGTCAAATATGGTTTGAAAGCTATCGGGAATATCTGGTGCATCAAAATAGCCACAAAAACTACAGTGTCTTGCGTCGGCTTCGTTGTCTCTTCTTTCGTTGGCTTTTTCTCGCTGAGTTAATGCTCCGCCAACGTCAATTTTGCTAAACCAGTTATCGTCGCCAAGCACGCTTACATTGATTTTTGCTTGCCCTATATCGTCGTCAACACTCCATCCTCTGCGCAGCATCACATGAGAACGGCCGTTAGCTGGGTCTAAGTAATGGGATACCCCCACTGGCTCACCCAAAGCGTTAACTTGACGAGGGTTGGCTTGTTCAAAGCCCGATATAGCCGGCAATATATTTGACTGAGTATGGTCGAATGAAGAACGATTTAAGTAGCCGATAAGAGAGAGTGAATTGCCCTCTCCGTTGTTGTCATCGACATTAGCCATTGAATAAGACAGATCAGCATCAACAATTACGCTATCGCTCGCGATATAGTTTGCTGCAAAACCGAAGCTTTTCAAGGTCGATGAACGGTTAAATGTGCGCGCGTGAAAGTCGGTGGCGTGCCCACTGTTTTGTGAAAAAGCCACCGCCGTGCCGTTTTTATCAACCGTAACATCTTCAAGATTACTCGATGTAAACCAATGCCCCATTGAGGTTGCCGAGGTCTCCACATCGAATGTCGACCCCAGATAGTCGGCAGTAAGCTCTAGCTTGTTGTTAGGTCTATACTGTAAAACGAGTGCAGACCCCGTACGGGTCCTATCGTCAAAACGCACTCTTTGATCGTAATTTCTGGGAACGTATAGCGTAGGAACGTCTTCAGAAAGCTCACTTTCAGGTACGTTAGTATTCACCAACCATCCATCGATTTGCGCTTCTTCTAACCGCGCTTGGCGCTTGTGCTGAGTAAAAGAGGCTAGAATACCAAACGAGTTATTTAAGTAGGTGTTGCTGAACATGGCAGACGTTGAAGGCGCGTATTGTTGTGAGTTGGTATCGTACTGCATTTTGACGCTGCCAGCCGCCCGCATTCCCTTGAAGGATAAAGGTTTAGCAGTTTGAACATCGATCGTAGCGCCAATGCCACCCGACTGCATGGTCGCCTGGCTTTGTTTGTGCACAGTTACACTGCTGACAATCTCAGAAGCCAGTGTATCAAAACTGAATTCGCGCCCGAGCTTATCGGTTGCCATAGGCCTGCCGTTTAATAAAACCCGATTAAATTCCGGCCCAAAGCCCCTCACCGTAACAAGTTGCCCTTCCCCTTCTGCGCGGTCGATAGATACGCCAGACACACGCTGCAGCGCTTCTGCGAGGTTCTGATCGGGGAACTTCCCCATATCCACCGACTGGATAGTATCAATGATGACATTCGCGTTGCGTTTAATCCCCACCGATTGAGCAACACGCGCTCGCAAGCCCCTTACTTCAATGTATTCAATGTCGTAACTACCTTGCTCATCCGGTACGGTCACCAAGCTATCGTCTTGTGCGGTAATGGCGTTAAACAGGCGACCTAGCAAGTGATTGTTTTCATCGCCATCGCTAGCAGGCACTATTTTTATGCGTGTGTTATCAACAATGTGAGCACTCAGACCCGTACCAGCTAAAAGCTTTTTAATTGCCTCCTGCGGCGTATAGTTACCACTTACTTCGTTGGCAAAGACGTGTCTGACTTTATTGAAGGGAAAGACTACGGTTAACTCGGCCTGATTTGCAAACGCGATGATCGCCTCATCTGCGCTTTGTGCGGGAATAGCGAAATTTATCGCTGGAAGCGGTGACTTATTTTGAGCAATTACTTTGGCTTGTTGGTGAGGAAGCACCGATTGAGCAATAGCGGTGTGACTTGCGCCGAACGACACCATACACAGCGCAACCGTTAAAGCTTTAGGCTTAAAAGGCAGCTTGGGTTGTGTGTCGAATGGGTTATTTGCCACAGGCATAATTGTATTTACGCTATTGTTATTATTAATTTATGAAGGGGCAATGCCTACGCGTCACCCTCCTCTTTATTGTTGGTGTTGTTTTAAACTAGCGCCGCATTATATACAACCCATTAACAAATTTAATTTTTGAGCGATAATGTTGAAAATACTGGGGGAAAATAGCGTGGCTGTCGTCTTAGTAATTAACAACGATAAAAAATAACAATATGCCCATAGAAACAGCCATACATAATGCCTATATGTCGGCGCGCGGCTCGATGGCCAAAATGCTATCGCGCCTTGTGCCGCCTAAAGAAGTCGACGACATACTACAAGATACGTACGTCCGCTTGTGTCAGGCTAAATCTACTGAGCATATTAAAGAGCCTAAGTCGTTTTTGTTTAAGACCGCAAAAAACTTGGCCTACGATCATTTAAAGCGTGCTGATACGCGCATGGTAGACGACAGCGTAGAGGTTGCGGCAGCGCTGGAAAGTGCAATTAGCGGTGTTGAAGATGAAACATTTCACAACAACGCTACCCAGCAAGAGTTTAAGTTGTTTTGTGATGCAGTGCGCGCCCTACCCAAACAATGCAGGCGCGCATTTGTGTTGAAGAAAGTGTATGGCTACTCTCTTAAAGAGATTGCCCAGGAATTAGAGATAAGCGAAAAAACCGTGGAAAAGCATATTGCTGAAGGGATAAAAAGATGCACCTTATTTATGCGACGACAAACAACGTCGTATACACGGCCGAACGCTTATCAAAATGGTGGGCAACACAGCTCGGCGGATGTAAAGAGAGACGCCCATGAATAGTTCTAAAAACGAAACTAAAACCGACAAATCAGACACCCAAAGCAACGTTGTTCAATTTAATAGCGATGATCGTGTGCTTGATGTTGCTAGCGAATGGCTTGTGAAGCTAGACGAGGGGCTTGATGACGAGGAAAGGCAAGCGCTAAAAAAATGGCTTGCAACGCCATTGCATCGAGACACTTTCCTAGAGATGGTAGCGTTATGGGACAAAATGTCTGTGCTTAGCGAATTGGCTGATATCGTACCTCATACACCTGAGCCTAACGCTAAACACAAAACAAACAGTACTGTGGCTTGGAAGCGCCCGCTGGCCATTGCAGCTTCGCTCCTAATGGTTGGATTGTTAAGTTATCAGGGTCTAAATTTATTCTCGTCTTCTAATCAAACTGAACCTGCTTTACAGGTAGCAAACTACTCGCTACAAGCCACGACCAAAGCGGGCGAGCACAAAAGTATTAGCTTAGAAGACGGCAGTACACTATGGCTTAATACCAACTCTCAAGTGAACATTGCCTTTACTGAAACCTCACGGGTTATTCAGCTTGTCAAAGGTGAGCTTCATATCGAAGTGGCAAAAGACAAATCCCGCCCGCTCAATGTACTTGCAGCAGGTAAAGCTATACAGGCGGTTGGTACTGCATTTAATGTGCAATATCATCGCGGCGACCTTGAACTGGTAGTTACCGAAGGCGTGGTAGAAGTCGCCAGCTATACACTTAACAAAGCGAATGGCGAAAGCATTATTGATCCAATTATTAAACCGCAGGCGCAGCCACTGACGTTAGTTCAAGGTGAAAAGTCGCTTTTATCTTTACCCAACAGCACTATCGAGACAGTGTCAGATGAAGATATCGCGAATGATTTAAGCTGGCGGGAAGGCAAGATTGTATTTCGCGGCGAGCCATTAATTGACGTGATTGAAGAAGTAAGCCGATATACGGATAAAACGGTTGTTTTAGGTGATGCAGCGCTTGCCAATATGCAAGTAGCAGGGCTATTCAATACCAACGACGTAGATGCGCTTATTGCCGCCCTTGCCGACAATTTACAGATATCTACAGACTACTCTAGCGACACTATTGTCCTTCGCCCCCGTTAACGGTGTGCTTGGCTCATAGGTTCTTACTTAGCTTTATTAGCTACAACCTTCATTGAAACCGCGTTCCAAAGCTTAGCTCGCGCTTTTAGCCACTACCCCTTACAATGGCGCCTTATACCAGCCCGCACGCATTGGTATTATAGATAAATGCATCAAACAATAAGGCGTCTTTGATATGCAAATAGGCAGCACTGTAACGGCAATTAAGCAGCTCACTTTTAGGCTACTACTTATGGCCACCTGCGCGGTGCTATCTAATACAGCTTTCGCCATTGAAGCTGGCCAATATTACTATTTCATCTCTGACAAGTGCGTCACTAAAGGCCCTCAAACGCCTGAAGAACGAGGCGCCGTAACCCCAGATGTTATGCTATTTGAAGTGGTACCTGCGGGGATCAGCGACTACTACGTAAACATGAATACGAGCGCACTGATTCACTATACAGAGGAAGGGCAAGCGCACCTTTCTTCAATGGAAGCAGAGCAGGCCTATACTGCTGGTAAAGCACCGTCGAAAGACAGCCTTAGAAAAGATGGCAATGCCATCCAGCACGACTTCATGCTGCAGCGCGAAGCAATAGATTTAAAAACCTTGATAAACACGTTAAATGGTTTTTCCCAGCTGCAGTCTGATAAAGGCTACTTTTTTAAGAAAATCGTAGGCCTTTCTAACCCCGATGCTAAATTTAAAGCCATTACCCGGGTTCGCTTAAGCGATATGGGTTACGACAATCGCATGATGCTAACAAGCTACTCCAGCGACTACTTTATGCTGGATGAACAAGGTAAGGCCTCTGACACAGCATTTATTACGGTAGATCACGGCGCAGCGCTACGCAATTCACTGCACGACACCAACAGCCCGTACGCCATATTTACCGAAAATTCAGTATGCGGTGAAAAGTGGGAGCCGGGCAATTAACAAGGTAATTAGCTAGGACATACTTTAAACGCTTGTTGAATGGATCGGGCTTGCTTCGGCTTTGGTTTAAAAGGCTTTGGTTTTAATTACTACGATAAAGCGTTTTAATAAGGTGGTAGCCGAAACGGGTCTTCACCGGCCCGTGTACTTTGAGCACGTCTTTTTTAAATACCACATCGTCGAAGGCTTTTACCATTTGGCCTCGACGAAATTCACCAAGATCGCCGCCACGCTTGCCCGACGGACATTTAGAATGACGCTTTGCTAACGTCGCAAAATCCTTACCCTTTTTAAGCTGCTCTAAAATAGAAAGCGCTTCTTTCTCTGTTTTAACCAAAATGTGAAGTGCAGATGCCGTTGCCATGGAAAGGACCTAATTTGTATCGGAGGTTTAAGAATAATATCGTGCACGCTGAGTATACCCTAGTGAACAACCCGCCTGCCATTAGTCAATGTGATGTGTTGGGCTAAAAAAGCGATGTAAAGGCTACTCTGCTGTTTAAAAACTGCGTATCGTTAACCTTTATCAATCATTGACGAGCCTTCCCTTTTGTTACCAGAATTTGACTTGGCCCAGGCAATAGGAATGCTGAGTTTTGCGCTTGGCATTTTGTGCTTTTATCAGCGTGATGATCAGCACCTGCGAATAATGATGGTGGTGATGAATTTAAATCACGCCCTGCATTTTGCGCTACTTGGTGCCGTAACCGCATGCTTAAGTGCCTTGCTTTCAGTGGTAAGAACAGGCATTTCAATTAAAACCCGCTCCCGCAGTGTCGCCTATCTATTTATATTAATATCGCTAGGGTCTGTTGATCTTTGCTGTACAT
>NZ_CACSIH010000110.1:0-118785 GCF_902705805.1 Alteromonas alvinellae
GGGCGGTTATTGTTTGTGGAGCAAACGGTTAGAAAAAGGCACCTTCGCTAACGTGTCTGACGGCAACACCAAAACACCACTCAACAGTGCCCAGTTACAGTGTTTGATTGATGGGATTTACTGGCAAAAAGACAAACAAAACAGGCGATTTAATTAACTGATTTTGTTATAATTTAGCCCATGAAAACACGCTCTATTAGTCACCTTTCACCGTCTGAAATTGAGGCTGCCTTTGCTCATCAAGCCGATGAAATTGCGCAACTCAAGCAGCAACTCGACTGGCTTAAACGTCAGTTGTTCGGGCGTAAGTCTGAAAAGGTGTTAGCGGATAATCCGGCGCAGAGCAGTTTGTTTGATGAGGGGGAAACCCTCACCTTACCGGCAGAAACAAAACCGGTGAAGGCACATACTCGTTCCTCACAAAAGCTACGTCGCGACTCGGATGTTAATGATGATGGCCTGCGCTTTGATGAGACGGTGCCGCAACAGATTATTGATATACCTGCGCCAGAATTACAGGGGGCGGATGCCGACCAGTATGAATTAGTGGATACCAAAGAAACCTGTCGCTTAGCACAACAGCCTGGCAGTTATGTGGTATTGAGATTCCGTCGACAGGTCGTGCGTCATAAAACCACGCAAACCATTAAGGATACCCCAGCGCCAGGCAATGTGCTGGAAGGCTGTTACTGCGATGTCTCACTGCTCGCCGGACTGATGGTTGATAAAGCGGTGTATCACTTACCGCTTCACCGCCAACATCAACGGATGCTGGATAGCGGCATTACCCTTAGCCGGGCCACCTTAATCAACTGGATACAAAAAGGCATTGAGCTGCTTCGACCCATCGCCAAAGCCCAGTGGCAACACATTCTGCAAAGTAAAATACTGGCCATGGATGAAGTGCCCATTAAAGCAGGTCGCACCAAAGGCGCTGGCCGAAAACCCGGACACATGAAACAAACCTACTTCTGGCCCCTGTACGGTGACAGTGATGAAGTGGCGTTTACCTGGAGTAACAGCCGGGGTATGTTGCATGCCCAAGCACAGTTACAAGACTTTACCGGCACCTTGCTCACCGATGGTTATGCCGCCTACACCAAAACGGTTGAACAATTAAATCAATACGAACAACAGATTGTGCATGCTGCCTGTTGGGTACACATGCGCAGAGGCTTTGAAAAAGCCCTCGACAGTGAGCCGCAAGCCGCACAGCAGGCACTGGATATTATCGCTGCGCTCTACCGACATGAAAAACACATCAGGCATAAACAATTAGACCTGGCCGATATCCATGCTTACCGGCAACAACACAGCGAACCCTTAGTCACTGACTTCTTCCGGTGGGTTTATCAACAACGACAGCGCACTGATTTACTCCCCAAGTCTCCCTTCGCCAAGGCACTCCATTATGCGCATGAACGAGAAAGCCAACTCAAGGTGTTCCTGAGCAATCCAGCTCTACCCATGGATACCAATCATCTTGAGCGGGCACTGCGTGTTATTCCCATGGGGAGAAAAAACTATTTGTTCTGCTGGTCTGAACTTGGCGCTGAACAGCTGGGCATACTGCAAAGCCTGATGGTGACTTGCCGCCTGCAAGGCATCAATCCCTACCATTATCTGGTGGATGTATTACAACGCGTGGCATTACATCCGGCCAGGGACGTAATCGACCTCACGCCGCGGCTCTGGAAACAAAAATACAATCAAAACAGGTTAGTCAGCGATGTCAAAATACTCACTTCCCAACACTAAAATCTCAGCCACAATTATGGAGTTCGGTAAAGGAGTGTTAAATGCACTCCCTGCTGATTACAGCCAGTCAGAAATGGAAGATGCTATGCTGACGATAATAACCGTGTGGAATGCCATCGTACTGGACACTTGGCACAACACAGACAAAAATGAAAAAATGGTGCTTGATGCACTCTCTCAAGCGCCTAAAGAAGGACAACTTCAAGTAAAACGATTGATAAAAAGAAAGAAGACCAAGTTTAGCGATGATATCCGCGCGGTTGGAGATCACTGGATAAGAGAAGAGCAAGGGGACTTTATCTTCGGCTGTGAAGCACGGTTAGATATAGAACGCATCTCCTTAAACGAAGATAGCCTCAAACACTAAACGAATCACAACGGTCTATATTGATCGCTTACTGTGTAGCGGCTTTTTTTATATGTAAACAATTCATCCCAATGACGGCATAACTAAGCTATGCCGTGAAATGTCACTTGAGATATCGAGAGCTAAATGATCTACTTCACACTGAGGATTAGCTGTCAGTAGCGCTAAAGCAAACTGAGTAGCGGTATTGCTTCTCTTCCAACAAGAATGCTTTATGTGTACTTGGGCTCCATGAATCATCGCCGCCTACGCCCATGTGAGCATGATCAATGTACACAAACACACAATCTTGAGGTGTTAAATCACAGGCGTGTTTTGCCTCGTCTAGCTGTGCTTGTCCATATTCGCTCACGTTAAAATAGAACTGTCCTTTTGCTTTCAGGCCGCTAACCTCAAGTTGTGTACAGCCACAGCGCAAGCCGTTGTCCGTTGGGAATATGTAGCACGTTTGCATCTCTTCTATAGGTAAGGTGTAGCGACCATAACGCGCTGCCGCTTTTCTGTCAGGGTAGTTCTCAAATGGCCCTAGTCCCTGCCAGGTAATCGACGTTGGCTTATCGGCTACAGGCACTGCCGTTTGTATACCAATTCGCGGCATAGGTGGTAAACCATCATCCAAAAGCACTTCAACGTCTACCGATAGCTCGGCCTGTGCATTTATGGTGTAAACCCACTTGGTTGCCGCTACCAGCTTTTCTGAATGGTGATAGTCAAATAACGATGTTATACGCACGTCTTGCGCGCCCTGCTCAACGTCTACGCCCGTGCAAGTGCGTGTCCACTTGCCAATTCCAGCACGACGCCAGCGAGACTCCCACGCATTTGGGTCTGGATTATCAACTTCGCTTACCCCAATGTCGTTATCTAGCGGCGCTCTGAAGAAGTTATCTTCTAGCGGCGCGGCAAGTGTTTCCTCCGCGCCTTGAAGCCACGAGGTTAATAGCCCGCTCTCACTATTAAAGCTAAATACGTTATTTTGCGCATGTACCTGCAACATCCCATCCTGAGCTTCAATTGATAGCTCACTAGTGCCGCTTGTTGTTTCGTTATCATTAAGAGAAAACGATACTATTCCACGCTTGTTGACTAGCGCTAACTGGGCGGTGTCCATAACATGCCCTGCTTTAGCCCACGAACAGTCATTCGCTAGTACCACATCAATATTTAAGTGGTAGTCAGCGCCTGCTTTAAACGTAATATCTGGGCTAAGACTGAGCGTTTGTGCTTGTTGTGGCGCTATGTCGATTTCGCATTCGCCCTTCGCCTCAGCAATCGGTTGTCCATTTTCTAGCACTTGCCAACGTAACAACTCGTTATCTGTGCGTCTAAATAAGTAATCGCTGCTTGCTGTAAGCTCAAACTTGTTGTCTTTCTCAACCAACGAAAAGCTTAAGTGCTGCTTACAATATTTAGCTTCTAATAAGTGCGGATGTGGCGTTCTGTCTGGAAATAACAGACCGTTTATACAGAATTGTCTGTCGTTTTCAGTATCGCCGAAGTCTCCGCCGTAAGCCCAGTATGCTTCGCCGCTATTAGTGTGCTTTACTAACCCTTGATCTACCCAGTCCCAAATAAAGCCACCTTGAAGGCGAGGATAAGCCTTAAACGCTTTCCAGTATTCATCAAAGCTACCCAAGCTATTGCCCATAGCATGCGCATATTCGCATAGAATAACGGGGCGGTTTTCCCCCGGCATCGACAACCATTTTTTAATGGCCCACTTAGGCACTGCATCGTCTTTAATGTCGGTATCAACCCGTGCGTACATTGGCGCAATAATGTCGGTAGCCGAAGTATCAGCGCCGCCGCCTTCGTACTGTACAGGGCGCGATGGGTCAAATGACTTTGCCCAGCCATACATTGCATCGTGGGTAGGGCCGTGACCAGACTCATTCCCCAACGACCAAATAATGATGCTGGGGTGGTTTTTGTCTCGCTCGACCATTTGCGTAAAGCGCGCCATGTAAGCGCCGGCCCAGAGCGGGTCGCGAGAAAGCCTTCCCATTGGGAACATACCGTGGGTTTCGATGTTAGCTTCATCCACCACATAAAGCCCGTATTCATCACAAAGCTCATACCAACGAGGGTGATTTGGATAATGAGCGGTACGTACGGCATTGAAGTTGTTTTGCTTTAACAACTTAATGTCTTCAAGCATGTCATCTTCATTGATTGCATGCCCTTTTGTTTGATGGTGTTCGTGACGGTTAACCCCACGAATTAGCACGGCTTTACCATTTACCAGTAACTGGCCGTTTTTCATTTCAATGTTTCTAAAGCCAACGTTATAGGCCTCAACATCAACGGCATTGCCATTCTCATCAATAAGCGAGACTACGATGCGGTACAGATTCGGTGTTTCAGCAGTCCAGTGTTTAGGTTCATTCACATGAAGCGTTTGAAAAACTACATCATCCCAACCGCCCTTTTCATCAATACGCTTATTGTTAGTGCCGGTAATGACTTGCTCGGTAAGAGCGTTATCGCCATCAAAAAGCTGGATACCCACTTTGTAAGTAGAAGGCGCATTGATGGCGGTACGTACGGTTACTACTGCGTCGCGATAGCATGCGTCAAGGCTTGGCGTAACAAACACATCCTGAATGTGATGCTGAGGTTTGGTGACAAGATTTACGTCGCGGAAGATACCGCTAAGCCACCACATGTCCTGATCTTCTAAGTAGCTGCCGTCTGACCATCGGATCACCATTACCGCTAGTCGGTTTTCACATTCGACCAAGTAGCCAGACAAATCGAATTCAGCCGGTAGTCGACTATCTTGGGAATAGCCCACATACTCGCCGTTGCACCACAAGTGAAACGCGCTATTTACCCCTTCAAAAACAATATGATTGCGCTGTTTTAACTCATCCTTGGTAACGTTGAACGTTGTTCGGTAGCAACCCGTTGGATTCTCGCTGGGTACCACTGGAGGGTTCACCTCGAAAGGATATTTAACGTTACAGTAAATCGGTTTGTCGTGACCTTGCAGCTGCCAATTAGAAGGTACCGCGATAGGCTGCCAATTAGCAGATTCATCATCACTTAATGTTTTAGAAAGCAGGCTTTCAGGTACGTTTGCTGGTGCCTCAAATAAACGGAAATCCCACTGACCGTTTAAACTACGCTTTTGCGCATTGGTATTGTGCAATGCGTCTTTTAGCGTTTTATATCCGTGATGTGGACTGTGGGCATTGATGCGATTCCTCTGAAATACAACCGGGTTTTGCCAATCGTTTTGAGCCACTACTTGCGCAACATTAAGCATGTCATATCCTTTACTTTTTCGTTAAGCGCAATATAGCTAACTTTCATTAAATCCTTTATGCTCTAATCTTTCATATATTTATCCAAAACTATCATTTCACATTTATGCAACTTAGCTTTAGAGACATTGTAGACATAGGCCCCAAGTGCCTTGAACGCTTTATTGATAGTAGTAATGCGCCTGAAATCAGCGACCTGGAGATTGAACTAGCAGGATGCTCTAACTTATCAGGTGACTATACGGTAGGTCGCGTTTCGCCTCCTAACCACACCTTGTTTTACAGCATTCATGGACAAGGAAAATTTCGTGTCCCGTCAGGCGAGATGCAATTGGATGAAGGACAGCTAATTATTTTACCCGCTGGGCAAAGTTTTGAAGTCACAATAGTCAGTGAGCAATGGGATATAATTTGGGTAAACTTGGCAGACTCCGAACGCTGGACACCATTTAATAAGCTAGGTGCTGTGATAGTGGATAATGCCATGCTGGAAGGACTGCATCATGCAATGGAACTTTTGTATTTAGAGCGTGACGTCGAGAATCGAAATTCGGCGATGCAAGTTGTGTCTCGCTACCTGTACCGTATTATTGATGCGCCTTTGAGTGACGTACATACTCACGATGAGAAAGAACGACGCCAAGTAAGCAGACTACACAGCCTCTTTTCTGCGGTTGAAAAACAGCTTCAGTTTGATTGGGATATGGAAAGCTTAAGTGAGAAAGCGCATTATTCTGCCCCTCACCTTCATAGGCTGTGCTTACAAGTATTTGGGAGAAGCCCCAAACAGCACGTTATCCATTTGCGTATGACACGAGCCAAAAGCTTATTACTAAGCACGCAGTGGCCCGTATCTTATATCGCCAGTTATGTAGGCTACGCAAATGTATTTACGTTCTCGAAACGCTTTAAGAAGTCCACCGGGCTGTCTCCTTCAGCGTTTCGAGAAAGCGTAAACTAGCTGCCTGCTATCTTCATTTGGTCAATAAGCACAGAACCGGTCTGTACACTACCTCGCACATCTTTTTCAGCGCCAATTGCCACAATGCCTTTAAACATATCTTTCAGATTGCCAGCAATAGTTACCTCGTGAACGGGGTATTGGATGATGCCATTTTCAACCCAGTATCCCGCTGCGCCGCGCGAGTAATCGCCCGTTACACCGTTAACGCCCTGCCCCATCAGTTCGGTTACGAACAAACCTGTGCCCATTTCTTTAAGCAGGTCGGCGTCGCTATGACCCGTATCACCTACTAGCCAGTTATGAATGCCACCGGCGTGGCCATTCGAGCGGGTGTTTAGTTTACGCGATGAGTAAGTGGTATAAAGATATGTGGCCAATTTACCCCCATCTACAATGGTCATGTCAGAACACGCCACACCTTCGTTATCGAAGCTTGAGCTTGCCAGACCGCCTTTGATAAACGGACGCTCTTCAATATTAAGCCATTCTGGGAAAACTTGTTTACCCAAGCTATCTAGCAAGAAGCTAGAGCGACGATAAAGGCTGCCGCCGCTGATAGCTCCAACGTAATGGCCAAATAAGCTAGATGCAATGTCACGGTGTAAAAGCACAGGCACGTTTGCCGTGTTGATTTTACGGGCGCCTAAACGGTCTACGGTAGCTTTAGCGGCTTCAATACCCACTGCACTTGCTGATTGCAGCAAAGACGCATTACGACTTACTGTGTAAGCGTAATCGCGCTGCATATCGTTATCTTGTGCGCCAATAACCATACAGCTTAGTGAATAACGACTGCTAGGATAACCGGCGTTAATTCCATGGGTGTTGCCGTAAACGCGCATACCTAGATTTGCGTTATACGACGCGCCATCTGAATTTGTAATGCGCGAGTCGTAATTCATTGCCGCCGTTTCGGCTTCAATAGCAGTTTTAATGGCCTTTTCAGTATCTAACTCTTCAGGGTGATACAGGTCTAAATCAGGGAATTCAGTGGCGATAAGGTCGGCATCGGCCAAACCTGTACAAGGATCTTCACTGGTATAGCGAGCAATATCTACGGCTTTTTCTACCGCCAGTGTTAGCGCCGCTTTGCTCAGATCTGCGGTAGACGCACTGCCCTTGCGCTTGCCTACATATACGCTAATACCTAAGCCACCGTCGTTGGTAAACTCAACGTTTTCAACTTCTTGCATACGCGAAGATACGGCAATGCCCTGCACTTTAGACATGCTGGCTTCGGCTTGTGTTGCGCCTTTAGAAAGGGCTAATTTCAGTACATCATCTACGACATTTTGAATGTCGGCTAACTGCTGCTCAATTTGCATAGTAAGTTTCGCTGTCTTAATTCGACTGTGATAGTTACAATTTAGCTAAAGTGTAACACTAATGAGTTTGAAATGAGTGATCAGAAATACAATTCTCCTGAAGATCCTTACTTCGAAGATGCGCAAGCAGATGAGTTCGAAGAGGAAGAATTAATAAGTAAAACTGAGCTGAAGCGCCAAGCCAAAGAACTTCACAAGCTAGGTGAAACGTTGGTTAACTTAACCGATGCTCACATAGCGACGATCCCTATGGATGAAGAGCTTGCTGACGCCATCGCTATTGCCCGCAAAGTAAATAAGAAAAAAGACGGTTATCGTCGCCAGCTTCAGTTTATCGGCAAGGTATTGCGCCAGCGAGACACTGCTCCTCTTGAAGAGGCGTTGGCCAAAATTACACATCAGCATCAAGCGAGCAATGCGGCCTTTCATGCACTAGAAAAAGCCCGTGAAGCCGTAATTGAACAGGGTGACCCCGCTATTCAAAAGCTGATTGAAGCGCACCCTGAACTTGACCGCCAAAAGCTGCGCCAATTTCACCGCCAAATTAAGAAAGAGCGTGAAAAGAATGCGCCGCCTAAAGCATTCAGAGAGCTGTTTCAGTATTTGAAAGACGTTATTCACGAAGATTAATGGTCTACACTTCATTGATTCTCAACGTAAGTGCGTTATTCACCTGCAAAAAGGGGGAGTATGAAAATATTCTCTAACCCTAACGCAACACTGAAAAGCAAGTACGGTCAGTATCAAATTGCTGTGCTTGGTAGTATTGTTGGCGTGTCTGCTGAAGGCATTGCCGATGGCTCAGCCATTGAACGCTATGCGCGGGATATGATGGATGTGATTAACAGCTTTGGTGGCAGTCATTGGGCATTTTTAGGTTTTTTACACGGCTCCGCCCTTATGACGAAAGCCGGCGAAAAAGAACTGCAACGTTCAGTTGAGTGGCGTGCGAAGCATGGAATGGCGCTTGGAGCCTTAGTTATTGGCGATACTAGGGTACAACCTATAGTAAGAGCGCAATTTCAGAGAGTTTATGATAATGCAGGCCTTGAGCTGGGTATTTTTACCAACGAAGAAGATGCTATTGAGTGGTTGAACGAAAAAGGATTTGAAAGCTAGCCATGACTTATACCTGTTAGCATACAAAAAAGGTTGGAGCCTAGGCCCAACCTTTTTTAATTTTCCAGTGTACAGGATTGAGCTGAATTAGGCCGTCCCACCCACCGTCAACTCGTCAATTTTAAGCGTAGGCTGACCTACACCCACCGGCACGCTTTGACCGTCTTTACCACATACACCAACGCCTTTATCTAGGGCAGTGTCATTTCCAATCATTGAGATTTTTTGCATAACCTCTGGACCGTTACCAATTAAGGTAGCCCCTTTTACTGGAGCGGTAATTTTACCGTTTTCAATTAAGTAGGCTTCCGCGCTAGAAAATACAAATTTTCCTGACGTAATGTCTACTTGTCCGCCAGCAAAGTTCGGCGCGTAAATACCTTTGTCGATAGACGCGATAATTTCCTGCGGATCGTGTTGGCCTTCCAGCATATAAGTATTCGTCATGCGGGGCATAGGCAAGTGCGCATAGGATTCACGACGACCGTTACCGGTAGGCGCAACGCCCATAAGCTTGGCGTTATGTTTATCCTGCATATAACCTTTTAAGATACCATCTTCAATAAGCACGTTGTGCGCTGTTGGTGTGCCTTCATCGTCTACCGACAACGAGCCACGACGGTCGTCTAATGTGCCATCGTCAACAACCGTCACGCCTTTTGCAGCAACGCGCTGACCAATACGGCCACTAAATGTTGATGCACCCTTACGGTTAAAGTCGCCTTCAAGACCGTGCCCTACCGCTTCGTGAAGTAATACGCCAGGCCAACCGTTACCTAATACTACAGGCATAGCGCCTGCCGGTGACGCCACAGCCTGCATGTTTACGCGTGCCATGTGGAGGGCATCTTCTGCCAACGTCTCGTAATACGGTTTGCCGTTTTCGTCTTGTTTAAAGAACGAGTAGGCATAACGACCACCAGCTCCAGCTGAACCACGTTCACGTCTATCGCCTTGTTCTAGCAATACCGAGCAGTTCAAGCGCACTAGCGGGCGAATATCAGTAGCTAACGTACCGTCACTGCCGGCAACTAAAATTTCTTCATACACGCCGCTTAAGCTCACCACTACCTGATTGGCAGACGGCTCTTGCTTGCGGATATAGGCATCTACTGCTTTTAAAAGCGAAATTTTCTCAGCGTCTTGCATCGCAAGAATAGGGTTATTTTCGCTGTATCGCGCTTGCACTGGTTTTTGTCCAAGCGAAGCAACTTGTTGTGACCCGCCGCTTGGCGCAATACCGCGGGCCGCTTTACACGCTTTAGTCAACGCTTCTTCGCTTATTTCGTCGGAATAAGCGAACCCTGTTTTCTCGCCGCTAATTGCACGCACGCCTACGCCGCGCTCTATGTTATAGCTGCCTTCTTTAATAATGCCGTCTTCCAACACCCAGCTTTCGTGCTGGCTTGACTGAAAATATAAATCGGCATAGTCGGTATCGTGACGATGAATAGTCGCTAAAGCACGCTCTAGCTTAGAGATATCTAGCCCTGAGTCAGATAATAAATGACGCTCAACAGATTTAGACAAAGTGACTCCTGAATCGGTTATGTTCGGCAACCGGCATATTCTGTTTAATGGTTTCTCTTTCTGCAATATCTACTTTTGCCGAAACTAACCCTACGTCGGTTTTGCGTTCGGCAAGGGTCTCCCCCCAAGGCGACAGTACAAGACTGTGACCGTATGTTTCACGGCCATTTGCATGCACACCACTTTGATTTGCAGCTACCACAAAGCACTGCTTTTCAATGGCTCTGGCTTGCAACAACGCATGCCAATGGGCTTCTCCGGTGCGCTGGGTAAAGGCCGCTGGCAACACCAGAATATCGATATCGCCCATTGCAGTAAATAACCCCGGAAAGCGTACATCATAGCACACCGCAAGACCAATGTTGCCTATTGGCGTTTCAACAGTAACCACCTTGCTGCCCGCTTCGGTTGTCGCCGATTCACGATAACTGCCCGTATTGTCGTTAACCGATACATCGAACATGTGAATTTTTCGGTAGTCTGCCAACACATCACCATTAGGGCCAAACAGTATGCAGGCTGCGGAAAACTTCTCTGGGCTATTGGTTTTCACTGGAAACGTACCCGAAACCAGATAGCACTGGTATTGTGCAGCAAGCGCTGACAAACGTCGCTGAATTACGCCTTCGCCCTTTGTTTCTGCCACAGCAAGTTGGCCTTTGTCTTTACCGCCGAAATAAGCAAAACACTCTGGAAGCACAACTAAACTGTTTTTCTCAATCTTTGCCGATGCCATTTCGTTTGCAACGGTGTCGAGATTTTCTTCCACGCTTGGCGCAGATGTCATTTGTAATGCAACTAAATTAACCATCGATCACCTCCATTTTAAGCCTGCGTACGTCATCTTCCGTTAATGGCCTGTCTTGCGGGTTGGCCGGTACAGGCGCATTTTGCGCAGGTAAGCTGATGTCTTTGCTGTTGCGCTCAACTTCGTCGAACTTAGGATCTTTTATGGTGCCTGTAACGCGATAGTTCACATTCGAAATAACTTTCGCAGAGGTTAGCACCTGGTCTATGGCAAGAGCAGCGAGTGCAGTAGGCGGCGTAGCCAAGAAATACACTAAAAACGGTAAGTTCCCGGTTACGTTCGGTGCGAACGATACGTTGTAATTTAATCCACCAGTGTTGAGGTCGGTGAAGCCTGTGATCTCTATTTCACCAGCGCCGCCGTCAATTTCAGTATCGTCGGTATACGCTTTGCCATTAACAATACTTAACGTACCGCCCATATCGTCGTAGAAAAACCCCTTAGCAAAAACGTCTCGAAAATCGAGACTGAGCTTCCGCACTAACGAGTTCAAGCTAAACAGGGTAAAGATACGTGACCCCTTATCACTCAACTCAGTTAGATACCCATCTGACAGCGACCACTCAACATTACCGTTTAGCTGTTCAAACCCGAAATCCATCGGCGCATTTGGCCAGTTGATATCAAACGCCACGTTTGCGCTAGAATCTTTTATTCCTGATTCAACACCGTACTCTTTTAGCATCTGCCCAACGTCGGGAGACGTTAATGTTCCGTTTAACGCGCTTTGAATCTCGCCTCCCATGTGCTTCCAATAACCCGTTGCGGTAACGTTAGTTTCATCAGATTTCACTAGAAGCTGGCGAATGGCTAAACCATTTTCTTCCTTCGCGATGTCTAAGGTAATTTCACCTAAATCGATGCCGTGCACGCCACAGGACTGACAATAAAAATAAATGGGCGGTAGCGTATTTGGGTCAATATTGTAGGGCGATTCGCCTTCCTCATTTGGCATTGCACTATTCGTAGCTAACTCAACGCCGCTCTCTGAGTCGGCTTTTGTCGTCCCCCCGGCTTCAGCAGGCTTCTCTAGTGATAAATAGTCGGCATTTATTTCAATGCCCTGCTCGTCTAAATCACTATTAATACGAATAGTGGCTCTTGCCTGAGGCGACGCTAAGTCTAGGATCCAATCTTTATTGCGTTCTGTTGCACTGAGCTGCGCATCTTTAATACTGTGGCCAGCAAAATTTAGCTTGTCGGCTTTGGCGAATATCCGCGAAGGAGTACCAAACAAATTCGCTTTTTTACTTTCGTTTGATTGGATACTCGATTGAGCATTTGTTTTTGCAACGGCGGTGCTGGTGTCTTTCCCTTTACCGGAAAGTAACATATTTATAGTGGTAAACCATTCTTGCACATCAGCTTGAGCTAGATTCGCACTGATACTAAAACCTGTACCAATGTTGGCTATATCGCTTTCGCCAAGTGCCAAGTGCGCACGTGAAAACTGCATTTCTTTGTGCGGTAGTACGCCATCAAAACGAATGTTATCACCAAGTGACGCCTCCACATTTGATGCTTTGCTATCGCCTTTACTGGTAATAAGCAGCGGTAAACTGCTGCCCGCTGGCGTATCGAAGGGAGCAGGCAATACACTTTGTGTCGCCGTTAAATCTGCAGTCAAATTGGCAGTATAATTAAACCCACTGTTTGAAAGCGACAGTTGGACTGTAGTGTTCCAATCACTTTCGCCGTCGATGTATTCGGTGAGATCCGTGTTCACATAGTTAGCCAACGGGTGTACATGCCATCGCCCACCTAACTCTACATTTAGGTCGTACGTGTCGCCCTGTCTACCGGATAGCGACAAGTTCACCGGCTGTTTAAGAAACTGCGCCTGAAGCCCACTTGCGTCTATATCGCCATTAACAAATGACACCTCTCCCGATGCCTTATCAAATAGCATATTTGTGGTCGCAACAAAAACGGGGTTATTCGACAAGTGCGCCGTTCCCGATGCCACCACATCTTTGCCTTTAAACGGAATATCAAGCTTTATGTCGGCAGATAGAGGCCCGCCAATTTGCACGTCTTCGTTAAGTACTTTGCCTAAAGATTTTTTGAGGGACGAATCCATCATTAACGCGGTTAGCGCGTTACCAGTGCCAGTACCATTGGCATAAATAATCAGGCGAGCATCTGGACTAAAGCTTGGAATGGCCGCCGACATATCACTGATTTTCATACCAGCAAGCGTCGCACTCGGGCTCTCCATCACTAATGCATTATTCACAAAATACAAAGATAGGTCTAAGTTATTAAGTGCCGGCCAGTCTGGCGCAAAAAGAAAATCCCCCTGCTCAATATCGACATACGCCTGAAAAATGCCCGTGTTGTCGTCAAACGGGAAGTCACTCGTGCGACCGTGCCACAGCACGCGCGCATTTGCGATTTCACCTTTTCCTGTAAATGCACGAGTAAGGTATTTGTCGGTATTAGCCCCCATTAAAGAAGGGGGAAATAAACTGCTCACCTCATTTAGCGCCAATGGGCTTACATCCACATAAAGCGACATAAACCCTGTCGACGTATTCAGTTTAAACTGAGGGTGAAGAGTAACGGCATCACTATTAAGCAGCATATCGCTGCCTTTTACTACCCACTGCTTGTCTTCGCTATCTATCTGCTCTGGGTAAATATAAAACTGGGATTTAAATAAGTTTATATTGACGTCTTTCTTAATTACGCCGTTGGCACTTAATAAGCTATCCGCGCTCTCTAAGTAGATAGCGCCATTATTTTTATACCAGAAAAAGTCTGCGTCTAGCGACGAAAGACCGGGTACCTTATCAGTTTTGTCCCACTGTAAATCTAGTACTTTAGCAGCTAAAGAAGGCTGGCCGTTGTGCCACTGAATCTGCAATGTCGCCAACTCGCCTTTTGGATTAAGCCCGCGTATTTCTTCTTCACTGGTATCATCCATGAAAAGCGGTAACAGCAGCAGAAAGGGGTTAATTTGCACTGGCTTTACGGTGTTTATCAGCGCATCACCATTTGCACTTATACTACCAATTAGGTCTGTTGTAAGGGTATCGTTGCTCGAATTAAGCACCAATTGATCCACTCGGACATTCCAGCCTCCCTGTCTGTTCTCATCGTTAGGCAACGCCTGGAGACTACCTCCGCTGATACCTGTTACCGTTTTCGCGCGGCCACTGCCCCACTCTAAAAGGCTTTCACTAAGCTCGGCTTGTACGCTTGTGACTTCACTTTGAGAAAAGTTAGTCCATACTTCAAAGTTTGCGCGGCTTTGCGCTAGTGGACGCTTGGTTTTGATGAGGTCGCTTACCCACGGAGAAATATCGAGCTCTTCTGCTTTGGCGTAGAACACGCCGTCAAAGTCTTCCCGCGTGCCCGTGATATCAATGATAAACGAGGCCGAGTTAGCCGCTAAATCTGCAACCTTAAGCTGACCTAAACCTTGGTGTCGCTCTTCGTGGTTATTCCACGATAAACTTTCAATATCAAATGAATTGGTTTCATTAAGATGAGTGACAGATACCACCCCGTCTTCTAACGAGAAGCTTTGAAGCTGCTCCAAAAACAGACGCTCTAGCGCATTTACTACAGGGAAGTTATTCTTATCGCCTCCAGAAAGGCGATCGGCGTCAATATCAAGCTTAAGACCACGTAGCTCGAAACGGGTGGATGAGATAAGTTGGTGGCGTAGCGATTCCCAAAAATCTAGCTCGACGTAGATTTGCCTGATATCCAATGCAACAGGGCTAGCATCGTTTTTAGCCAACGACACCGAATTGAGCACAATACTTGGACCATTGCGCTGCCAAACAGCATGCACACTTTGAATGGATAGGTTTACGCCATAACGCTCATTAATATAGTTTTCCAACAGGTGTTTGTTGTGCTCAATATGCGGCAGAGCATAGCGTGCAGCGCTTAAAACAAGCGCGAAAAGTACAAGCAATACGGCGAGTAGCAGCCAAAACTTTTTAAGTAGATAAGCGGCTACCGACGAAAAATTTGTCACATTTTGCCTTTGTATACGTTAATGCATTACATCATGACGACGTCGTACTTATCCTGATTGTACAATGTTTCTGTTTGAACCTTGATTTGTTTAGACACAAATACTTCCAGTTCTGCCAGCATATGAGACTCTTCACCCATTAAGGCTTCTGCCACTTTAGGTGAAGCGTAAACCACAAACTTGTCTGCGTCGTAGGCGCGATTCACCCGTACAATTTCACGCATAATTTCAAAGCAAATGGTTTCAATGGTTTTTACCGTGCCTCGCCCTTTACACACCGGGCATTCTCCGCACAATATATGCTCAATGCTTTCACGGGTGCGCTTACGGGTCATTTCAATTAGCCCTAGCCCAGTAAAACCGTGAATATTTATCTTGGCTCTGTCCTTGTTCGTCGCCACCTCTAATGAGTGTAAGACACGTCGTTTGTGGTCTGGTTCAATCATATCGATGAAGTCGATAAGGATCATCCCGCCCAAATTGCGCAATCTTAACTGACGGGCAATGGCCTGCGTCGCCTCAATATTGGTGTTAAAAATCGTTTCTTCTAAGTTCCGGTGGCCAACAAAAGCGCCCGTATTAATATCGATTGTGGTCATCGCTTCGGTCTGATCAATGATCAAGTAGCCGCCAGATTTTAAATCGACACGGCGTTCCAAGGCTCGCTGCGCCTCATTTTCCACATCGTATAAATCAAAAATAGGTCTATCACCCGGGTAGTATTCGAGCTTGCCGTTCATTTCAGGCACGTACTCTTTGGTGAACTGGTGAAGTTCGTTGAATGATAGTTTCGAGTCGATACGAATTCTGTCGAGCTCTGTACCAACAAAGTCGCGTAGCACTCGTCGTGCTAGCGGTAAGTCTTCATAAAGCACGTTCGACTTACGCTTTTTCATACGCGACTGAATTTTATCCCACAGCCTTCGCAAAAATGCTGCGTCGGACTGCAGTTCGTTTTTGCCCACGCCTTCAGCCGCAGTGCGCAGAATGAAGCCACCGTTTTCATCACAAAACTCTTGCACCAGCGACTTCAAGCGCTCTCTTTCTGCTTCTTCTTCAATGCGTTGAGATACGCCTACGTGAGTTACCGAAGGCATAAATACAAGATAACGGCTGGGGATAGTAATGTCTGTGGTAAGGCGTGCGCCTTTGGTACCGATGGGATCTTTTACCACCTGAACTACTATATCTTGACCGTCTCGCACCAACTCGCGAATGTCTTGCTTTTGAATATGGCTTGCCGAGACTTCTTCAGCAATTTCATTGTGAATGACAATGTCAGATGCATGTAAGAAGGCGGCCTTTTCTAAACCGATATCAACAAATGCTGCCTGCATTCCCGGTAATACACGGCTAACTTTACCGCGATAGATATTGCCAACCAAACCGCGTTTGGTATGACGCTCTACGTGAATTTCTTGCAGTATTCCGTTTTCAATAAGCGCCACCCGTGACTCTGACGGGGTAACGTTAATAAGCAGTTCAGCACTCACGACACAACTCCAAATGCATTAAGTAATTGGCGGGTTTCGTACAGTGGTAGGCCTATTACGGCACTTGCACTGCCGTTAATGGAAACTACAAACTCACCACCAATACCTTGAATAGCGTAACTCCCTGCTTTGTCGGCAGGTTCTCCTGTTTCCCAGTATGCGTCAATTTGCTCATCCGTCAATGCTGCAAAAGTCACAGATGTGGTAATTACTTGAGTCTGTTGCTGAGCGTTATCAAGCACACAAATAGCGGTAAGGACGTCATGAGTTTTACCAGAAAGCATAGTGAGAATGCGCTTAGAATCTGCTTTATCTTCTGGCTTGCCAACACTTTGTCCGTTAAACGATATTAGCGTGTCGCTGGCCAGAATAACCTTGTCGTCGGTCATTGCCTGCTGATCCTCAAGGTATGCCTTCACCGCTTGGGCTTTTTCACTGGCTAGCCTTGCGACAAGCTCCATCGGTGGCTCGTTGTCACGGGGCGACTCGTCAATATCGGCAGGCTGTATTGTATGGGCTATGTTCATTTGCTTGAGCAAAGCGGTGCGTCGTGGAGAGGCTGACGCTAACACTACCGATTTTGTCATTGGCTTACCTTTGGTTTAATCGAGAACGTGTTCGGGTTACGAAATTGAAAACTGTCTGCGCGTGCGTCGAAGCAGCCAAAATACCCACGGCCACAACACCATTGACGTTATCACTGGCCACAGGTAATCGACTTGGAAATAAATATCAGTCAGTAGATGCTGCACCCAAAATGTAAGTAAGTGATATAGCGCCGATAGTAGACCGATAATAATGGCTTGCTGCCATACAGAATAATTACGCAACCGCTGGTAGTTAGCTGCTAAAACGTATACGCATATACTCAACCCAAGGCTATGAATACCTAAGGTTGTGCCTACCAATACATCCATGGCTACGCCCGTTAAGAAGGCTACACCCACATTCACTCTGTGGGGCAACGCCATGCTCCAATATGCTAATACAACCAGCACCCAGTCAGGGCGGTACACATCAACTTGAGTGGGCAGTGGAACAATTTGCAGTACCAGAGCAACTAACAGACTAATCCATATAACGAGGTTACGTTTACGCATCTGAAGATTCTTCCTCGTTTACATCTGGCTTGCTTGCCTTTTCATTAGTGTCTGATTCAGGCTCACCTTCGGCGTCCCATAAAAGCAACAAATGTCGAAGCCTGTCTAAATTAGCTAACGGCGTAGCAATGACACGTGCAAAAGGGCGACTTTCATCTCTCACTACCTGCTTAACGGTGGCGACGGGATAGCCCTCTGGGAAAACCTTACCCAGGCCCGATGAAATAAGCGTATCGCCTTCTTGAATATCTACGCTGTGCGGTACATGCTCAAGGTATAATTCATTTAATGCGCCGCTGCCAGTGGCAATAAAGCGAATATCGTTACGCAACGAACGAACTGGAATGGCGTGCGTAACATCAGCAATAAGAAGTACGCGACTATTGGTAGAGCCTACTTCCATAACTTGGCCCACAACGCCATTGTCATCAATAACTGGCTGAGATAGATAAACCCCATCAATGGCCCCTTTATTGATAACAACCTGCTGGCTATATGGGTTTTTATCTACCGCCATCAGTTCAGCAACCATTTTCTTAGACGCTAGGCGCACGGGGGCTTGCAGCAGTTCGCGAAGCTGCGCATTTTCTTTGGCGATAACCTCAAACTGCTGAAGCTTTTCGCTCATAAGCAACAGCTGGTTATTCAGCTTTTGATTTTCCGCCAGTAACTGTTCTTGAGAGGTAAGGCGCTGGGCACTCTCACTAAGCATCAATCCAGGAAGATTAGCAATATACTGCAGCGGGCTCATTAAAGAGTTGAGGTACACTCGCGTCGATTTAAAGCCATCCATCTTGTGATCTACAAATATCAGAGTGACCGACAGCACAAGGGCCAGCGTAAGTCTGATATTTAAAGAAGGACCGCGAGTAAAAATAGTATCCATGATACAAATAAGGCAACCTTACGGTTGCCTTTCCTGTTTATTCGTAGCTAAACAGGTCGCCACCGTGAAGGTCAATCATGTCGAAAGCCTTACCACCGCCGCGTGCTACACAGGTTAACGGATCATCAGCAATAACTACTGGTATTCCTGTTTCTTCCATGAGTAGCCTATCTAGGTCTTTTAGAAGTGCACCACCGCCGGTGAGCACCATACCGCGTTCAGAGATATCAGAAGCGAGTTCTGGCGGCGACTGTTCTAGTGCCACCATTACAGCAGAAACGATACCTGTTAGCGGCTCTTGAAGGGCTTCAAGTATTTCATTTGAGTTTAGCGTAAACCCGCGAGGTACACCTTCAGCAAGGTTACGACCGCGCACTTCAATTTCGCGTACTTCTTCGCCCGGATATGCAGCACCAATTTCATGCTTGATACGTTCGGCTGTCGCTTCACCTATAAGTGAACCGAAATTACGGCGAATATAGTTAATGATAGCTTCATCGAACTTATCACCACCAATACGCACAGAAGATGAATAAACCACGCCGTTTAGTGAGATGATAGCAACTTCAGTGGTACCACCACCAATATCTACTACCATAGAACCTTGCGCTTCAGATACCGGCAAGCCCGCACCGATGGCCGCAGCCATAGGTTCATCAATAAGAAATACTTCTCGTGCACCAGCGCCAAGCGCTGACTCTTTGATTGCACGGCGCTCTACTTGGGTTGAACCACACGGCACACATACCAGTACACGAGG
The DNA here is from genome assembly GCF_902705805.1 of Alteromonas alvinellae. NCBI lineage: Bacteria > Pseudomonadati > Pseudomonadota > Gammaproteobacteria > Alteromonadales > Alteromonadaceae > Alteromonas > Alteromonas alvinellae. The sequence continues at coordinate 19,368 of NZ_CACSIH010000110.1, forward strand.
ACTAGGGCGCAAGAAGTTATTGTCATGCACTTGTTTAATAAAGTGCTGAAGCATTTTTTCAGTCACGTAGAAGTCGGCAATAACACCATCTTTCATTGGACGGATGGCGCGAATGTTACCCGGCGTACGACCAAGCATTCGCTTAGCTTCTGCACCCACTGCGGCAACACTTTTAGGGCCTGCAGCGCGTTCTTGACGAATAGCTACTACTGAGGGCTCGTTTAGAACAATACCTTGGTCTTTTACATAAATCAGCGTGTTAGCTGTTCCGAGGTCGATGGACAGATCGTTAGAGAACATGCCTCGAAGCTTTTTAAACATGAAGTGTTTATTCCTGTTCCTGTGTTAACGCGTATTTGCAAAGGTGAGATGGCGACGCTTTAACGTGAAGTCGATATTTATCCGCACACTTTAACAATGGGGGCAATTTTGGGCAAGTAATGGTGTCACTTAGGGCCAAAATAACTACTTTAATAACAAGCAAAATTAGCGTCAGCCCCATATAGGCATAACATATACGCGCTAATCATTTGATTCCTACATTAGAACCATTAATGACCCCGTAAACATTAGAAGGTTCAAAAACAATTAGCTAAATATTCACACCTTTTTACAATGAGAACGCTACTGCTTGCTCTACCTGCAATGTCGTGAATAAAACCGTCAAACTGCCTTACTAGTTATTGATTTGTTCCCGCTTGTAAATGATGTTGTCGTTTCCTCTATAAACACCATAGGTTAGCGTGGCACTAGGCGGGTTGTCGGCTTCACCATCTTCATCCCAATCCCACAGCAACCATGCTTCGGGGGTATAAGTTAACGGATAATTACCCGCCCCATTTGGCGATGATAAGCGCATACCTTCGCCGGTGACGTACGCACCTTCACTTAGGGTTCCGTCTTCAGAAGAAACTAGCTCGCCTGAGACATCATTTATATTAGCGTGAGCAAAGTCTGTGCAGCTATCGTACGTGTTTATGCGCCACGTTTGACCATCCCAGTATTGAGTACGAAGGGGAAGCAATAAGGCTTCATCTGCACCGCCATAGTTGTTAATTAACGTAGCTCGGCCGTAGGCGAAGCTGATCGCATCACCAAAATCGTCAACACAGAAACCCGTGCAAGAAAGCCCATTAAAGTTTGCGCTCTCAATTTGTCCACTATCAGCCACTAGTGCAATAGATGCGTCCATATATGCTCCGTCGAGTGCTGTGCCACCCAAGCGGCTAAATGCTATATCATTGTCAGAAAAGGAAATTTGACCTGTAGCTCCGCTTTGAGGCCATGAGATCGTGTTTGTATTTTCTAAACGGTCTAACAAACTCCCGTCGTGCTCAACCTGTAAACCAAGGCTTGTTAGTTTGTCGAAGCCACCATAGTAGTTCACAGTGCGGCTGCCATTTTGATTAAGGGCAGTAAGAGTAAAGCTAACCTCATTAATCGGTTGGTCAAAATAGTTAAACCCACCACTGGCAGTACATGCCGCAACTACATTTCCGGTTAGTGAAAAGTTAGAGGGCGCAAACCTTCCCACGTTATCGACTTGGCCCAATACCGAGGTGTTGTTCAAGTATGTACTTTGAGCTGCAATAGAAATGACACCCACTTCATCATAATTCACGGCCAAGTTAACTTTACCTTCGTTATCAAAGTTTACACTGGTGGTGCTTAAAGACCCTATTGCCCCCCCTACGGGTAAGGTTTGTTGAGGCGTTAAGATGACACTACCTGAATAGTGTTCGGCTGTGTTGTTATTGGCTAAGTCAGCGAAATTATCTGGTACACCATCATTATTACTATCTTCGCCATCAACCCACTGCACAGTACGAAGACCTAGTACAAAGTTTTCACCCGTGCGCTTCAGCAGTGATCCACTCGCGTTAGTCGCATACCCGTTGGGATTGGTACTAGTGCCACTGTCATTTAAAATATCCATTGCAAAACCGAAAGGGCGAACCGTGAAGATATTTGAAGACCCTGATATTGCCGTCCTGTCAGTAATTGCTCCTGTGAGCGACAATTCACCTGCATCAGGATACTGCAACGTAAACTCAGCGCGAGCGTTTGCATCGAACTGTAGCGCGAATGTTTCAGCTGACAACCCCAGTTGATACGTGTTGCTATCATTAGAAAAGGCCAGCTTGTTCAAGCAATTGCTAGCGCTTGCACAGCTGTAGTTAAGGTCCACATCCACAATTTTGTTTTTTAAGAGTTCCGTATTGCCGCAGGCCTCGACAGCATAAGTTTTACTGTTAAAACCTTGATCAGATGGTTTGCCTGATAGTTGGGTTACGATGGTCGCGTTATTGTCGGTAAGATTCTTAAACACTAAACCATCATCTACAAAATCAATCTTACATCCTTCAATACCTACTTCTTTTCCGCCAATAAAGCAGCGAAGCTGAGATGATGGTGTTTCTCCTAGCGTTGCAAGCTTTGTATCGTTTCCTTTCAGGCTGTCTAGCGCTAACGAAATTTGTCCCGTAAAAGAGACGACATCGTTTCCGCTCCACTGGAAATTGGCGTTATTTTGAGGAGAGAGATTAACCGTTGAAGGTTGAGAATAAATGAGATCGCAATCCACATCTGCGCATGCTTTTAGTGTTATTTGTTTAGCCGCACAGCTACTGCCTTTATTATCAGCTAATTCATAGCGATAGTGATTGAGTACTTCGATAACCTCGCGACCACATATGCCGGGTATATTATTCGGTACTTCGTTCGCGGTTACTTTAAGAGGAGCGGGAATACCTGCCGTTGTTGAAGAAATAGATTCGATCCCTCCGCCGGCATTGAATCGCCCAACAAGGGTTTCATCACTAACATTAGCAAACGTCACCGTGCCTTTAGCAATAACTAGCGCTTTGGGGTTAGAACCATCAATAACTACGTCACCGTCTACATAAATCGCTAGGTAAGCACCATCAGAAACGGTAACGTTGACATTTGCCATAACGAAGCGGGTTGGTTGTCCTACGGGATTAGTGCCAGGGTCGGAAATATAGATGCGTGTAGGGGCTACGACGTTATAGTTGCCCGCTGCCATCAGCACATTCTGCCTGTTGAAGTAGTAATTCCCCGCTAAATTACCGGCGGTTATTTCGGGGCCGCTGTCATCAACGGTAATACTAGGTATTGCTCTGGCTTGTGACTCAGTCAATGAGTCTGTGTTATTCACTGTACAGTCGACACCTGGCTCTCCACATTTAGGATAATCCGCTGTGCCTTTTGTTCCCCCAGCTATTAATTGCGTTGCACTTAAAACGCCGCCGTTTTCATCAATAATGCGGCTATTTGCAGGAAGGTTAATGGCCGAGCCGCCAAATGCTGCTACCGCGCCAGGAAATACCACGTCACAGCTTGGCACCTCACCACTGAACACAAACTCTGATGTCATAGCCAGAATGCTTGCCTCTTCTTCGGCGTGATTACGCTCCGAGTCTAAACTTCGGTCTTCATCAACGCGAAGCCCTAATCTGTTTTTGTTTACTTGGCAGCTACGTAACCAGCCACCGTCTTGGCCGTTGCGACTAATCTTACTTGCAGCAACAAGTGGCGTTTGAGAATAATTGTTCTTAAAATTGTTGCGGAAACAGCCATCACTCCACCCCTGAATAAATACATCTGCAAAGTCTGCCTCCCAGACCACTTCTACACCTTTATCGTCAAAGAACCTGCGATCAAACCCTTCTGTAGTGGCCATGTAAGCAACCGTTTCTGTGCGTGTTACCGGCTCATAATCGGTTTCTGACGCTTCCAAGGCGATATAGTATGAGGGCGCTTCATACTTAGCGGCAATAGTTAAAAATGGCAGTAAATACTCATTAGGAGGCTTTTTCCCGTTTACGTCTACTTGGTTATTCACGGTTTGAATAGAGTGAAAGAAAACCGGCTGTTCACCAAAATCTGTTTGTAACGGAACTTCTGCATATCGCGCATTTTCAGTACCCGGAACCAATGGCCCCGTTGGAATATACCAAGGCGAATTGGTAGAAGCTTGAATAGTAGTAGCATCTAGCTGCATTTTCCCTACCTCAACGATATCGCCGTCAGGAAATTCGTGAATGCCGTAGGCGATAGCCAGGTAATGCCCCCCCATAGTGATGTGGGGGCCATCCTCGCCAGAGGGTTCGAGTGGTAGCGCTTCAAAACCTGTTCTAGTGACGTTGCGAATCTTGACTATAGCAGGGTTACTCCCCTGATTAGTTGAAAGCATAAATACTGCGGGCGGCTCGTCGTACACTTGCGAAAAACTGATGGTTGTCCACTCTGCTTTGTTATAGGTGTTTTGAAGTTCGATAAATCGACCTTCGATTTGGGGAACTGCCAGCGCGGGTAGCGCTGAAATGGACAGCAAAAAAGTCCAAAAGAGTCGAACCAGAGATTTACGGTAAATCATTATTCTTCCTGCCTCACTTCAACAAGAACGCGTTTTGAGGTTTCGAGTTGGCCAGTGCTGCACTGCGCTTCGGCCCCTAACGCATAAACCCTGATTTCACCAGCGGCAACTTCAGGCTCCTCGACCTCGGTCTCCACCTCACAAGATAGCGTAATTACACAATTCTGCACATTAGCAGCATCTATAGTTACTGGTTGAGTAATTACGGCACACGCGGGGTTATTACCGTTAATGAGTCTAGAAATAGCGACTTCCATTCCGCTTTGGGCAGCTAAATAAGCTCGAGCACCGTAATATTCAATGGATTGCTGCCGTATGTTAGATGAAATTTGGTTGGATAAAGCTATACCTAGCCCTAAAAGAACAATGCTTATAATGATCGCAACAATCGTTGTAGAGCCTTTTTGACGAACAAGAGAGCCACGTAATCCAACTGTACGCTTGTCGCTGCGATTAACGTTTAATTGGCGTGTTTTGCTATGGCACATTAGGAAAATGCACCTCATGTACAACCGATATTTGTTCGTCATCACTGCTTTCTAACGTCATTCGTAGCTCAATTAAGCCATTTTGGCGTAAACCCGCGGTGACGACATTCGCGCTCCACGATGTTACGTTTGTTCCAAGCACGCCGGATGTAGCACCCTGTGTTCTAATCAAGCGCTCTCCTTGTGCTGTTGAGGTTCTACACACGGTGACTTGCGCTTCAGGAACAAAGAAGCGTTTCCCTGGGGAAGATTGTGTATTAGGGGCACTGAGTGTGAGATCATACTGATTATCACTAGTCGGCTCGGAAGCGGCATCAGCAATAGCGTCTATTGTTCGCCCGTTATCATTCACGCTCTGCGGATTTGTCGGGTAGATAACAAGAGTATCATTCACGCTCAACTGACTATTGAACACGACTACATGCATGGGATTATTAAACGCGTCGCCCACATAGGTTCCACTTTCTTTGATCGGGTAATAAGAAAGGCACCCTAAACTTGCGTCATATGAAACAGAGTTTGGCACCACATTACGCAGTTCCTTTTCCAGTCGCAAAATGATAAACCGCGCATCTGAAACAAGACGAGTACGCTCCGCGCCGGTTATATAGATTTGTGCACTTAACGAAATCACTTGCGCCACAGATACGCTAATTACACCTAAAATAGTGATCACCAAAATAAGCTCTATAAGTGTAAAACCGCGCTGGCACTGTGCTTTTGGTAGGGACATTAATAGCTCCCTCGATAAGCGCTAAAATTGTAGACTTGGCCGTCTGGAGCGGTAACGGCTATATCAATACGCTTGAAAGTTTGCCCATCAGTTGGCGTACTGTCATCTAAGTCACTGTCGTAATCTACCGTTACCGCAAAACCAAAATTGTTATAGTTTCCACCTACATTACCTACTACGTAGCCGTTGTAGTCGTCAACATCGTCATAGTCGTCTTCACTCGCCTCTTCAGGACCAAGGGTTGTTGAGCAATTTCCTTTGGTATTACAGGTTTCAAAAGGTGGGCTTCGGTCGCTGTTTTCGTCAAACGAACGACTTAAGATATCATTCATTAACGACTGACCTAACTTAGCAGCTTTTACTTGGCGAAATGGCTCAGCCGTTTGTTCAGCTTGAGGCACAATAAGCGACAGCACTATCGTTAAGCTTATAGTGAAGACAACAATACCAATTACTAGCTCTAATAAAGTAAAGCCTTCACTGCGTTTTCTGAAGTTAGGCAACATTGCGCTAGCACGCATAAATTGCCCCTTCGCTTTGCAAACACATAGCAAAGGTACTTATTTGAATTTTGCAGTTAGTTGAGCAAACTATATTGGTTGGTCTACCGAATCCGTCAAACCGAATTTGCGAAAAGCTATCGCCGTTTTCATCCGCAGTTTGAAAAGTAAAGTCAGTGTTAGATGCGTTGACAACCTGATCGGCATCAAAAGCAGTGGAAAGAGGGTTTGCGCAGTTGTGGCCGGCGGGGGGAGCAATAACTGTATTGGTTATTTTTACACAACTGGTGTCTTGAACGTTTTGCATGGCGCGAAGTTGCATATTGCGCACAAGCTGAAGGGTTCTGTCGCGAAGCGCAATGGCTTCTTCGGTGTCGCTGCCAAGAAAGCGAGGGGCGGCGGTTACCGCCAGCACCCCAATAACCAATATGGTTATAATAAGTTCTACTAGTGTAAAACCGTTTTTCTTCACATTACTGGACGCAAGTGTTGACTGTGATTTCAGGACGTTCGCCTGCGGCTGTCGAGTTTGTATACACTACCGTACAACTAGCCGTTGTTGCCGTTGGAGGTGTGTTCAAATAATCCCCAAATCCAGTGTAATATACAAGAATAGAATCTGGGTCAGCAGTAATCAGAGCCGTTGCATACTCAGTCGTATCATAGTCAACGACATTGGTGATATTCGCTGCAACTTCAGCATTTGGGTATCCAAAAACCGTTGTTACAGAAGTTGTGGAATTCAGCACTACTGTACCAGTTGCGCCAGCTTGATCTTGAACTAATGCCTTACCATAAATAATGGATGAAGCAGACTCCAGAGAACCTGCAATACCTTCCAATACAGAGTCACGTGCATCATCTTGAAGGTTCAAAAACTTAGGTGCTGCGGTTACCGCTAGGATACCCAGCAATACAATAACAATGATTAACTCGATTAGGGTAAAACCCTGTTGTGTTGATACTTTTTGCATAATCAAACTTCCTGAGTATTAGTTAAAAAACAGTAACTTGGCCAGTGGCTGGGTTATAAGTAAAACCGTCGTATGTGGTACCGTCAGGTGTGCCGTCTGCTGGAGCTGAACTATTAGGCAACCCCATAGATTCAACTAGGTAGTAAACACAAAGCGTATTTGCGCCGGAGTCATCTAAACGTACCGCGTATCTGAAGTCAGCAACAACCGTATCGTTTGTTGATGTGGTGTTGGTTGGCGCTGACTGTAGAATTAGGTCGAACGTGTTCTTACATTCGACATTGTTAACCGATGAAATGAGCGTATTTCCCGTTGGGCTGCCCGTGGGGTAACCAATGGTACCGTCTACGCCAACCGGCGTTTGGTCGTAGGTAACCAGTGTGCTGTTAGCACCACCGTTGTTACCACTTGGGCGGCCTTCCACTTCCCACTGCGCCCTTACAAGTCCAACTGCGGCAGCAAAACCACCGGCAACACCTTCAACACTGGCTTCGCGAGCTTCGTCAGTAACATCGATAAAACGCGGCAGCGCAGTAGCCGCAAGCAAGCCCAAAATAATTACAACAATGATAAGCTCTATAAGCGTAAAGCCTTGCTGTCTCGTGTTCATACCTTCTCCTAGATTACAAAGTAAGCGCATAACTCCGACGCTTAGTTAACTTTTTCTTTCTCTTACCACACCGCTACCCGCGTTGTAGTCAAACCAAACCTTGTTTTGGATAGAAAATGCACATTGCAAATATCCATTTACGTATTTATCGCTTACCGATACGTTAGACGACATATCAAATTCTCTTAATGTCGCTAACGTGAACAAATATTCACACGCATTGCCTTGGTTCGCTTCAAGCCCTTCAGGCCAACCTTTTGCGTTTACGAATAGCTCCGCGGCTACTGCTTTTTGCTGTTTTTGCCTTATGCCGCCACTGGCATCAAAGTCAATTTCGTATATCAAAACTTTTGACTGCTTGGTCTTTATCCACTGTGCCCTAGCCAACATAACAACCCGTTGAAACTGAGCCACTGCGTTTTCTTTGTTAACTTTTTCAGCTTCTTCTATTATCGGCGTTGCGTGATAAACATACGTAGCAGCCACAACGGCAAGCAGCAAACCAATCACAATAAAGTTAAATAACCCTGCTTTAGTGCTAGCCACGTTTTACCCCATTAAAATGGCGCGAAACCCTTACCCGCCTTTTACCGCCGACATCATGTTCCACATTGGTGTAAAGATGCCGAGCGCCAGTATTAATACCATTACCGCTACAAAACCTATCAAAATAGGCTCAATTTTGGCCGTTAGGCTCTTAAGGTCGAAATCAACTTCACGTTCGTAATAGTCTGCGCTTTCTTCCAAAAGCGGCTCCAATCTACCGGTTTCCTCACCCACAGCTATCATCTGTAGTACAAGTGTAGAAAACAGTTCACTATTTTTCGAAACTCTCAGCAAACTCTCGCCTTTTTCTATGCCCTGACGCATTTCTTTAATGCGCATCTGCATATGAGCGTTATCTACGGCATCTGCGGTTAACGATAAGCCCGCGGTTAACGGCACACCTGCGCGCAAGATCATAGAAAAACTTCGGCTATATCTTGAAAGTAATGATCGCTCAATAATACTGCCCACAACAGGCAACTTTAGTTTAAATTTGTCCCATTTAAGTCGTCCATTAGTCGAATTAACGTATTGTTTAGCCGAAAAAATTATTCCAATTAATACGATTAAGATTAACCACCAATAGTTAACAAAGAAATTTGACGTGCCTATTAGCACGCGAGTCATGATGGGTAGTTCTGTGTCGAAACGCTCAAACATTTGAGTAAAAACGGGCACAACGAAAAGGTTTAAAATAAACATGGCAATAGCGAGCGCTATTAGGACAAACGTGGGGTATCGCAATGCCGATTTAATGCGCTTTCGCGTTTCTTGTTCACGCTCAAAATAAAGCGCCAGTTGCAAGAAAACATCGTCTAATTTACCGGTATTCTCTCCCACAACAACGACTGAGATAGTCAAGCGGGTAAAGATTTTTTCGTACTTGGTCATGGCGGAAGACAGGCTTCTACCCTGCTCAAGCTGGTCAGCGATATCTTTTAAAATTTCTTGAAAGCGCTTGTGTGAAGCATTTTCGCTTAATCCTCTTATTGCACGAATAATAGGAATACCGGCTTTTAACAACGAGTACATTTGGCGAGAAAAGATGATCATTTCATCCAGTCCCACTTTAGGCTCAAAGAGACTCCCTATGGCAAAGCCATCATTAGCTTTCTCGCCACTTGCCTTTTTAGTCTCTTGTATAGAAGTCGGTACGATGTTTTTAGACAGTAGTGCCTGCGCAGCGGCTTGTGCTGACGCTGCCTCAATAACCCCTTTTTGAGGGCCGCCTTGAGTCGATTTACCTGCATAAGTAAACTGAGGCATTAGTGATTCACCACCTCAGGAACAAACTCGGCGACTTTGAAGACCTCATCTAATGAGGTTTTGCCTTCAGCTGCATAATCAAGAGCCATATGAGAAAGTGGAACAAAGTCTTTGTTGGCCTTTGTCGCGTTAACAAACCCCTGCGTATCGTTATCTCGCAGCGCTTCCATCATGTCTTCGTTCATTTCCAAGAACTCAAAAACACCGATACGCCCTTTGTAACCTGTATGGTTACAGCTATTGCAACCTCTCCCTTTATAAAACGCTGCATTTGCTAGCTCTGGTTTTAAGAAACCTACCCATGCCTGCTCTTGCGCACTCGGTGGTCGCTCTTCTTTGCAGTTTTCACAAACCCGACGTACAAGACGCTGAGCCAAAACGCCACGTAGTGAGGTGGCAACGAGGTAGGGCGCTGCGCCCATATCGATAAGACGTATGGCACTGGTGACCGAGTCGTTTGTGTGAAGTGTACTTAGTACCAAGTGACCGGTTAGTGCGCCTCTGAGCCCTATCTCTACGGTTTCTTGGTCGCGCATCTCCCCCACCATGATAATGTCTGGGTCTTGACGTAACGTAGTACGCAAAATTGCAGCGAAATCGAGGCCTATTTTGGCATTCACTTGCACCTGGTTAATACGCGGTAGTCGATATTCGATAGGGTCTTCAGCGGTAATGATTTTTAAATCGGGTTTATTAAGTTCGCTTAGCGCGCCATAAAGCGTGGTGGTTTTACCTGACCCCGTAGGCCCGGTTACCAATATCATACCGTGGGGCCGGTTTATGGCGGCGCGAAATTTTTCAGCCATTGCATCAGGCATACCCGTTTGGTCTAACGTCAAAAGACCTGCGGATTGGTCTAATAAACGCATAACCACCGCTTCACCGTTAGCAACAGGCATAGTAGACACACGAACATCAAGCGTGTGCCCTTTCACTTTTATATTAAAACGCCCATCTTGGGGAATACGCTTTTCTGATATGTCCAAACCTGACATAAGCTTTAGTCTGAGCACCAGTGCCGAGGCTATTTTCACCTGGTTTAGCGTGTTTTCTTGCAATACACCGTCTACACGCTGCCTGATTCGCAGGATATTTTCATCCGGCTCGATATGTATATCAGAAGCTCGAACCTGAACAGCATCTTCAAATATAGAGTGAAGTAACTTAACCACTGTTGCATCAGAGGTTGTATCGTCGAGTGCAGAAAGCTCAAAGTCTGCTTCGTCTGCGTATTCTTCACCTAGCTTTTCCGCAAACGACGCAATGTCTTGCGTACGTCGATACACGGTATCAAAAGCTTCAAGAATTTGGTTTTCCTGCACAATCGCCAGTTCGATGTTACGAGGGGCCACTAGCGGCCCTAGCTGGTCTAGCCCGCCTAAGTCTGTTGGGTCGCTCATTCCTAGCAACACTTCATCATCGTCAGCTTCGAGCACCAAAGCACGATAGCGTCTTGCATAGGTTTCAGGGATAAGCTGCGCCTGCTCTGGATCTATTCGGCGCTGTGTTATGTCCAAAAACGGAATATTGAGCTGCTGCGCAAGGAAGCGCAGAAGTTGAGGCTCACTGATAAACCCTAGGTCAATAAGCGTATCACCTAGTTTACGTCCAGATGAACGCTGAGCCGAAAGTGCATTATCAAGCTGCTCGCTGGTGATAATATTTTCATGAACCAATAAGTCGCCGAGGCGCATCTTTAATCGAGGACGCATTAAGGTTGCTCCTGTAAATCATTTAGGCGTGAAGTGGCATATTGCGATGACGAAGAAGAGAGACCGCCTATCGAAAGCGCTCTAGAATAAGAAGAAATGGCCAAGCGCTTGTCTGCCAATGCATCGTAATTAACCCCGAGTGCCAGCCACCACTTTGCGTTGTTCGGTTGTAATGAGGTCATGGCGCTAAACGCCGAGATTGCTTGCTCTGGTTTGTTGATGGTTTGCGCAGAGGTCCCCTTCAAAATAAGATAATCAATACGTTTTTCAGCCAACGCCTTTACATCTAAGCCATCTGGCATCAGGTTTAGGGCTTCTTCGAAACGGTTTTCTTGCACTAAAATCTTGGCCATTAATTCTCGCCAAACCAGAGACTCTGGCCACATCACAACGCCTTCTGAAAGCACCTGTAACGCTTGTAGATTATTATTCTGCCCGAAATAAAGCGCGGCTAATTGTTTGCGAGCCTCGATGTTTTGTGGATAGGTAGACAGTGCAAGAGTAAAGCTTTTCTGGGCTTCGTCGAAAATGCCAAAATTATAGGCTTTTAGCCCCGCTTCCAAGTGAATAGCGCTTTGCTGCTGAGGTGATTTAGGTGCGATTTCCACCACTGGCTGGCGTGAGATTATGCTGCTTGACTCTGACGCGCTTGCGTCGTCATTTTCCTCTACGCTTATCTTATTGTCCGTCTGTGTGTGTGTACTTTTTTGAGTGGAGCGCAAGGCTGCCACTTCTGTCGAGCCTGCTTTTTTTGTCTCACCTATTGTCGTTTCGGCTGCAGTTGCCCCTCCATTTGACTTGGTATTTGAGTTTAAGCTTGAAGAGTTAGCAGTTTGCATACGCTGCCGATATTCTGCCTCATCGTCGATTGCAGTCTCGTCAATACTATTAAATACAATCTCGGCAACATCTGACGGCGTATTTTGATAAGCCATATCTTGCTCAGACAACGGCGTAGACTTCATGCCTTCTAACTGTTGCTCGGCACTACCGACATCTTGCTTGGAAGTACTTTCACTGCTAGTTGTGATGAACTCATTTTGCATTGAGCTTGCTGCTGTATTCGGTACATCGCCTTTTGTAACAGTATCAGCTCTCTTACTATCCACAGTCTCAGTCATACCGCTCAAAACCAGCCAAATAACTAGCCCTATTACAATGAGCGAAATGAGCGCTTTTGGCCAAAGCGAGCGATTTTCGACGTGAACTGTAGGCGGCAAGCCAAAATCTTCGGTCTGATTTCGCTCATCCAGAGATTTCAAAGTGTCGTTTAAAATGCTCATAAGCCCGGCGCTCCGTAAAGGTGCAGCGCACTCGCGACAGCAACCGCAGCTATGGATAAAATAACTATGCTTTGTCGGGGAACAAGCCTTCGCTTGCAGTCATCAGTGTCGAACACTGCATTTATTGTATGCTGCCAACTCGCAGCGCTTTTACCCTGACCGTAGGCTCGAAGAAGAATTTTGTGGCAAACAATGTTGACCAGCCGTGGGGTCCCTCGAGTGACTAATGCGATAAAAGCGCGTAGACCTTTAGGAATTAATTGCTCGCTGCCTCCGGCTGTTGTCAGTCTGTGCCCTATGTAATAGTCCACTTCTGCCGAGGTCATAGTGCGCAGCGTATACGAAAAACTAATGCGCTGACGGATTTGTCTAACTTTTGGATTTGATAAGTTAGCGTCTAATTCGGGCTGCCCGAACAGGACAATTTGAAGTAGCTTGCTTTTTTCTGTTTCTAAATTGCTAAACAAGCGCAGCATTTCAAGGGCATCCCAGCTTAATGATTGCGCTTCATCGATAATTAATACCGCTTGCCGACCCTCTTTTTTTAGCGCCAACAGCTTGGTCTCAATAGCGCTGTGTAACCCCTGCGCCGCCACATCGTTACTGATATCAATCCCTAATTCATTAGCAAATGCTATACGAAGTTCATCCGGCGTTAGGTAGGGGTTAGGCAAGTAACAGGCGACAAATTTATCGGAAAGGTGGTTTATCAGTTTGCGGCACAACAGGGTTTTGCCCGTACCTACTTCACCGGTCACTTTAATAAAGCCTTCAGACATACTTAGCGCAGACAAAATGACTTTTAACGCTTCGTTATGCGGTGCCAGCGCACAAAAGAAATCCGTGTTCGGCGTGAGCAAAAACGGCATTTCTGTGAAGTGATAAAAGCCCTGATACATAATTAGTTTCTATACCACTGATCAAGCAAAGACTGAGTGCGAAGGCGCTGCTTTTCCCACGTATCTGGCTGTACCACAGAGGGGCGAATAAGAATAACCAATTCGCGCTTGCTCTGGGTTTTCGCCTTGTTCTTAAACGCATTACCGATAATAGGTATATCGCCTAATAACGGAGTTTTGGATTCTTGTTCGCTAGTAACCGTTTCCATTAAACCGCCTATCACCACAATTTCACCGTCGCGGGCACGGATCACGGTGTCAGACTCTCGAATATTACTTTGTGCAAGCGGTAACAAAATCTGCTGGTCGCCAACTTGGATAACCTTTGTCTGTTCCGCTGTTTCGGTTACAGACGGGTGAACATGCAGGATCACAGAACCACTTCTGTCTATTTGTGGTGTTACATCCAGCGCAATACCAGAGAAGAACGGCGTAAGCTCGATATCATTTTCATTTTCAGTCTGGGTCGCACTCTGATCTTCACTGGTCGAAACATCAGTAACGAAGTACTCGTCTTGCCCTACTTTAATCACCGCTTTTTGGTTGTTAGTAACCGTTACACGAGGGTTACTAAGCATTTGTACGTCACCCTGGGTTTGCAGCATATTAATAACGCCGTCAAAGTCGCCTCTGGATATGCGCAACGTTGATACTCCCCCGATATCGGTAGAGATAGTATTGCCAATTGCATTTACTGCATTAATAGCGGGGTCTATACCGGCTGCGGTGTTTGCGGCAAAATTAGAAGCAAGCGCCCCACCGCTAAATCCAAAATTGAGGCTTCCTGTTAAGCCGCTTGCTATACGGTCCCATCGTACACCCTGTTGATAGCCATCGTTAAGTGTGACCTCAATAATACGTGCCTCAAGTACTACCTGGCGTTGCAGGCTTTCTTGGCTCTGATTCAAGAAATCTTTAACCACGGCAATTTCGCTTGGCAGCGCTCGAACCGTCACTAACCCGGCCTGCGGTGAAACCACAACCTGACGACCTTCAGTGGGTGAAACCAATACTTTTAACGCTTCTTTTAAGTCACTCCAAAAATCGTTTTCACTGGTGGTTTGAATGTTTGAGCCATTGAGCTGCTGTATATTGTTACCGCCAAGACCACCTTGGCCACCAAAACCACCCTGACCGCCCAGAGCGTTGCCGCTGATATTGTTGTTACCGTTAATACCGCCGTTGTTACCGCCGTTATTTTGATCTTGCTCGCTAACCCCACCCGCTATAACGCTTACATTCGATACACCAAAACGCTTGATCATAAGGAAGTTTACCGGGATAGATTCTGTCTTTAATTGAGACGGCATAACCTGGATGACCTTACCTTCTAAAAATACATCCAGCGGATACATTCTAGAAATAATCGTAAGCACGTCATCAAGCGCTACGTCTTTAAGCGTTAAGCTGATTTGCCCTGACACAGCTGGGTGTACGGCCACGCTATAAGGCGTATCTTCTACCAGCGCATCGAAGAACGGACGAACGTCCACATTATTGGCAGAAACCGTAAACATCTTCTGAGACGTAGGAGCTGGTAGCGACTGATAGCGAGCCACTTCTGACAGCAATTCTTGGTTTAACTGTGGCGGTGGCGTGGGTTTGCTGACAGGCGCATTTTGAGAACGGTTGAGTTCATCGCGAATATGAGGCTTAACTTCCTCGCCAACACCATAGGTTTGACAACCCGCGATAACAAACGCCGCAGCTAGGACCAGTGCGTTAGAAATAAGGCTATTTTTTAATTTCATATGCATACATTCTTAGTATTTTCTGCTGACGACCGTCAGTTATAATCACGTGTTTAGGGTAAATTTTAGACACAGTGAACTCGTTGAGCGTGTCACCCTCTCGATAAGATTTGCCAGAGATAATTGCGCTGTACCCAGAGCTTCGTTTGAAAATTGACTGCAACGCCAACTCGCCATCAACAAGATTACTCTCGCTTGCACTTATTCCTTTGACCAGAGCAGGTTTGGTTGGGTCGACTGCAGCAACTGCAGGCGTTAAAGCACTCCCCATCACTACCAAACTTAGAACAACGAATTTCATAACGTTACCCATTCTCCTTAAAGCGAAATGAAAGTTGCATTATTACTTACTGTCGCTAACCCTAACGTAAGTGATGCATTGGGATACTCGTCAACGTTATAAGCAAAGTCAGTTACTATGACTTTTTCAGGTGCGGCTTGAAGACGCGCTAGATAACTGCGCAAATCGAAATAACTTCCTTCGATAATTAAGCGCATATTGTGGCGGTAAAACGATGTACTCTGCGATTCACCGTCACCAAATCGAATGATTTGAGTAGGCTCTACATTGAAGTTAACTAAACGTACGTTATTTTCTTCATTTAAGAGCGTCATTAGCAGCTCAGGCATTCTGTCTGCAGCCACGAAACCTTCATTCAATGAAAGCAGTGCATTGTCGACTTCTAACAACGCTTTTCTTGCGCTATCCAGTTCCTGTTGCATACGCTGGGTGTAGTCAACGGTTAGTGCTTGTTGAATCGCGTCGCGTTGAATAACCAGTGCTTTGTATTCACTTTCTTTTCGAGTAAGGGTTTTATCTGCACCAGACATGCCATCTAGCGCGGGCGATATGCCGAACCAGAAAAACAAGTAAACAATAAGACCAAAGCTCACCCACAAGATAAGCTGCTTTTCTCTCTTTTCTAATGCAGAGAACTTATCAGAGAGCTGTTGATACTGATTCATCAGCTTCCCCTTCAAAATCGGTTGATAGTAAAAATTGCTTCACGCTTTCATCCCCGTCCACTTCGTCAAACTTCACTGACGAGAATGACTTGCCTTGGAAGAAAGGTGACTGCTGCAATTTTTTAAGCCAAACAGGTATCGACGACGGTGCTATCGTTTGCCCCGACAGGCGAATTTTCTGGGTGTCTATATTGATGCTAGTAAGCCAAAGATTTTGGTTGTGATAATCAGCTAAATCGTCCATCACTTCGCCATACTTGGTTGCGTCAAAAGACAGCTCTCCACTTTCTAAATAGGCAAGCAACTGCTTTCTGTTTTGAATCTTGGCATTCACTTGCTCAAGCTGCTGTTGCAGCGTTTTGGTATCTCGTTTTTTCTCTAGCGCATTATTAAGCGCTTTAATTTCGTTATTAATTTGAGTGGTTAACGCCGTTTGCTGCTGTATTTTTTCTTGCTTCGAGGTTAAAAGCACGTTTAAAGCAACAACAGTAATAAGCATTACGCCAAACGCTAAGCCGTTCACCCACAACACTTTTGATAAAGGTAAGCGCTCTTTTTTCGGCTTAAGAGACGGATGGTAAAGATTTATGGAACGTTTCACTGTGCATCCCTCGCGGCAACAAGCGCACTTGCCAAAGCAAAGTGACAAGTGGAGTCGACAACGTCAGCTAAATCAAGCTGCGGAACAAGTACATTCATTGCCGCAGGCTGGAAGGGCTTTAAACGTTCTATGACAGGTTCGCAATCGAACTGTGTTCTAAATAAGATCTCTTTAAGCGGCGGTTGTTTTAACTGTGATTCATAGAAATCCATTGAACGTTGGATTTCTAGACCAAGCATATCGCTTAACTGTGCTAAATCTTGTTGCGCATTGGCTTTGTTCACGAAGCCTCGTAAACGTCGCGATAACCAAATTGCACGAGAACGTACAATCATTAGAAACGGTTCGCTATTGGGCTCTTGAATAATCAGTAATCGCGCGTAATCATCGTCTGGCACCATTTCTGTTACCAAGACTTCTTTGGCATGAATATGGGTAAGCTTAACGTTTTTCGCTTTTTCCATACTTTGCACTAAAGCAGAAAGTGGCGACTTTTCGGCGGCAAATACATCAATTTTCTTTGCGCCAGTTCTTGTTTGTACCGGGTAATCAATATAGTCCAAGACCATATTGTCTGAGTCAAAAGGTACAAGTTCACCTAGCGTCCAAGGCAATGCGGTAGTGATATCCTCATCTGGTAAATCAGGCTTTTCTACCTGCACCATGTGATACATATCTTGCGAAAGTACTACAGACACCCGACACCCTTCTTTTTCAAAATCACGTAATGCGTTGCAAACTTGCTTTTCGAAAGGTTGGCGATTGTCAAAAGGAACAGAGGTTACAGAACTCAAAACATAGCCACTGTCGCCATGACTAATAGCGGTAATATGCAGTTCTTTCGCACTCACAGAAACACCTACTGTGGGCGATGCAACGTTCTTTTGAGATGAGAATAAGCCAGATAGCATATGTCTACTTAATTCGTTAGTGTCGAGTATTATCTTATTATCAACAATACCTTAAGGTGCCAGATTGTGACATGGCGCTAAGTCAAAAGTAGACTAATTATCTAAATAGAACAAATACCTACATAGGGGAATATTTATATTAATATGTATGGAATTGAAGACCTTATTAGTCTTTTAAAGGCGAAACTGAACCACTTGCTGGGTAATAGTCGAAGTAAGTTCCTTTGCTTAAGCTGTAGCGGCACCAATAGTTGTCTTCATCGACATCTAACTCTGCGTAATACCTCGCGTGAATTTTAAAGCCATCCACGCGAAGCGGAGATGCAACGACTGATTGCCAAATTTTCTCACATCCAACATCAGACAAATCCGCTGTTGGCCACCCATTGTGATTCATACGCACTGGCGTTCGGTTTATTTCGCTGCCTGAGTCGTCATAGTGTATGAGCATGATCATTGTGGTAGGTTGACGGACTCGCCATTGCCAATGAGAGGAAACAACGTGACGTTTAAACGTATCGAACTGTTTTGTTAGCGCCTTTACCGTTGTATCTTCTTCACCGATGTGAAAAAAGTTTATTGCCAAGCCCAATGAAATGGCAAAAACCAATGCAATCGATGCTTTTATAAGGTTTTTAGTAGTATCTGAATCTTTTTTGTTTTTATTCATTGGTGCATCCTCAGCCTAAACTGAAGTAATAAATCTCTATTTAGGGCCGGCTTTGTTCGCTGGATACATTACATTAAGTTGATGTAACAACAAACAGGTGCCCTGCAACATTGCTAGGTTATCGGCATTTGAAAGGAAAATTAAAGCGTCTTTAAAGAATAGGTTAAATTCTACTAAAACGTAGGAGCTTATAACCTGTAATGGTAGGGCTGTGTTAGCCTAACTTTTACAAACTACTTTTTGCAAAATTGTTACTCCCCAGAAATCGCTATCTTTCTCTTTTAGCTGCCAGCCTTTTTTTATCAATGCTTTTCGCGTGAAGTAGTTCGTCATACCATGTCCGAATAATACAACTCGAGGGTGCTTACTGCTTATATCATCGATATGCGTGGCAAGTTTTTCCACCCTTTGCTTTGCAAATTTGAAGCTTTCGAAGCGGCCCTTTGTTCCCATAAACCAAAGGGCTCTACTTAACAAAACCCAGTGCCAACTACGTAAAGTGAAAGGCAGCTTATAATAAGGAATATCCATTTCCTTTAGATATGGTAGCTCTTCATCTATTGAAGTTACGCCATAGTGAGCCGCGGTTAGTTTTGCTCTTAAGAGCGGACTCACGGCAATATAGCTATTATTAAGATGCGTTATTTGTTTTGGTTGACTGACGGGATCTAAGGGAGACTTATTGTAATTACGCACCCAGTTTGCATACTCTGCCGCATTCACTTTTTCGTTGTGAGCAGAAAGTGGCTTCCCATGGCGAATAAAAACCACTTCTTTTGGCTTACTGCTGCTTAAAACATCCCTGTTCATTGTTACTTCACTTAATTCGAATTTGCGATTCTACAAACTGCTAATATTTGTTGTTGCACTAAATTTTTTAGACCTGTTGACAACATGGCCTCACAATTACCCTATTTGATAACAGGCCCAAAGTCACGATACTAGGCGCTAGCTAATACTGGATCGGCAGTTTGCCTTTCATTAGCAGACAAATTCACTTTCTGATCGATATATTGGGACAGCGCTACTTGCTGTTCTTCACTTAAACGCAAACCATGCTTGGTTCTGCGCCAAATAACATCTTCTAGTATACACGCCCATTCACACTCAATTAGATAGTCTACTTCGGCGCTATACATTCCCGCGCCAAAGTCTACGCCCATATCGTCAGCTGAAGCTTTCCCTTTGAGGAATTTGTAGCTTAATACTCCATATTGACGTGCATAACGCTCCGCAATGTTATCTTTTAGCCATGGAAATTCATTAGTCAGTTGCTTGACTAAGGCGCTTTGACTTTCAAATGCACCACCAGGCAGAGGCACTTCTTTTGTCCATGCTTTTTTAGCTTTCGGGAAACAAGTAACCAGCTTATCAACCGCATGCTCAGCTAGTTTCCTATAGGTCGTGATTTTCCCACCAAAAATGTTCAGCAGCACTGGCTTACCGGCTTCACCTTTGAGCTCAACTTTATAGTCTCGGGTTAGCTCCTGAGCGGAAGCATTCTTTTCTTCTAATAGTGGTCTAACACCACTGTAAGAATGAACGATGTCGCTTCGGGTAACTTTTGACTTAAAGTACGTGTTTACCACCTCAATTAGATAATCAGTTTCCTCGTCTGAAATTGCAGCGTCTGATGGATTGCCTTTAAAGTCCTCATCGGTAGTTCCTACTAACGAAAAGTCCCCTTCATAAGGAATAACAAATACAATGCGCCCGTCTTTATTTTGAAGAATGTATGCTTCATCGGTATCGTAAAGTTTGGGAACAATAAAGTGGCTTCCTTTCACCATACGCATAGCATTTGGGTTGTTAACATTTACTAATCTATCTAAGAACGATACCGCCCAAGGGCCTGCAGCATTCACAATAGACTTCGCTTTTACGGTAAACGTTTTCCCTTTTGCCGTTTTAAGTTCAATACTCCACAGATCATCTTGCTTCTCGGCTTTTACACATTCAGTGCGAGTATAAATTTGTGCCCCTTGCTCTTGTGCAGCTAACGCATTAAGTACCACTAAACGTGCATCGTCAACCCAGCCGTCAGAATATTCAAAACAGGTTGTAATATCGCTAACCAGTGGGCCTTCGCTCGTGGTAGAAAGCTTACGCGAACGTGGCAGCATGTTACGTTTCGCTAAAGAGTCATATAGAAATAATCCGATTCGAATCATCCACGCTGGGCGTAGGTGCTTTTGATGTGGC
The DNA here is from genome assembly GCF_902705805.1 of Alteromonas alvinellae. Classification (NCBI taxonomy): domain Bacteria; kingdom Pseudomonadati; phylum Pseudomonadota; class Gammaproteobacteria; order Alteromonadales; family Alteromonadaceae; genus Alteromonas; species Alteromonas alvinellae. The sequence continues at coordinate 39,879 of NZ_CACSIH010000110.1, forward strand.
AGGCGAAAGCGCAGCGGCCACATGATATGGGGTGCCTTTTTAAGCAACACTTCCCTTTCCGCTAATGCCTCTTTTACTAGGCGGAATTCATAATGTTCCAGATATCTAAGGCCACCATGAATAAGCTTACTACTTGAAGAAGACGTTGCACCGCCCAAATCGCCCTTTTCACACAACGCTACTGAAAGGCCGCGCCCCGCCGCGTCAAGCGCTACGCCAACGCCATTGACGCCGCCGCCGACAACCAAAACGTCGACTGTTTTTTCAGATTCATTGTTGTGACTCATAGTTTGCCTCTGCTGCTCTTAACATTTGCTTGCACTTTATTGCTGACCATTTGACAACCAAAAGGAAAACATGTCAACACAAAACGAACATTATCGAACATTAAAGAAAATTAAATACCCACACCGTTCGCTATTTTTGTTTAGGCAAGTGGGCACCAAGGCGAGTAATGATGGACATGGTTCGTATCTGGAAACTTACCGTTTGATAAAAATGTTATGTAGATGGGTAATGCGAGGGTTAGTCAGATAACTTGCGTGTATATAAGTAGGTTTAAACTATCGGCCCAAAATAAGAATAGGCGAGGTTACGGTGTGGTTATGACCACGTCAGTTAATGCACACGAAGGTAAACAATCACGCTTTTACAAAAGTGATGTTATTTTCTTTGATAATTTTGCTTATGCTAGCTGGCGGCGTTTTATCACAAACCAAGCAATCTACTTGTGAAATATGGCCTTGTTCAACCATAGCGCGACGTTCGAATTTGCTGTAGTCGGCCGCAAGAATAACGTGTTGAGTATGTTCTAAAATAGCTTGGGAAACTTTCACTTCTCTGAAGTCAAAGTCTAATAAAGCACCGTCTGAACTTATGCCACTTATACCAATTATGCCGTAGTCCATTCGAAACTGACTGATAAAGTCACAGGTTGCTTCACCAATTATACCGCCGTCTCGATAACGAACTTCTCCCGCCGCGATGATGACCGAGAAGTCTTCTTTGGCAGATAAAATAGTCGCCACATGTATATTGTTCGTTACAACATGTAGGTTTTTGTGGTTCAGCAACTTAGTTGCGATAAGTTCGGTGGTCGTACCGATGTTGATAAATAAAGACGCCCCATCAGGTATCATTGCCGCAACCGCTTCAGCAATTTTTTCTTTTACTTCACTATTTTGCGTTTTACGTTCTTGATAGGGTGTGTTTTCCCAACTTCGATTTAAACCCGCGCCGCCGTGATAACGACTGACTACACCAGCACCAGCCAATTGATTTAAATCTCTTCGAATTGTCTGAGGTGTAACGTCGCAAGCACTTACCAAATCATCAATAGACATAAAGCCCTGTTGCTTTATTAGCCCAACAATTTTTTCGTGTCGTTGCGTTTGGTTCATCACACATCCTCAAAGTAAAAATCGATATTGATTATACGTGCTTAAAGGAGAAGTTCCCACGATAAAACGAAAAGCAAATGTTCGTTTTCGAAAATATGCCGTTGTTAAACATCTGTAAATGATGCAAACTCTATGAAAAATCATCTTCAGGAGTGACCTTATGGGACAACATATTCTTGCCATTGACCAAGGCACAACAAGCTCTCGCAGCATCATTTTTTCTCCAAAGGGCAGTATAGACGCTATTGCACAGCAGGAATTCTCTCAAAAATATCCGAAAGATGGCTGGGTTGAGCATGATCCAGAGGAAATTTGGGAAAGCGTTGTCTCTACCCTCAAAGAAGTTTTCAATAAATGTTCATTAACACCATCAGATATCGCAGCCGTTGGTATCACTAACCAGCGCGAAACAACCTTAGTGTGGAATAAAAACACTGGCGAGCCTGTCTACCCGGCTATCGTTTGGCAAGACAGACGCACAGCCCAGCTTTGTCGTGATTTAAGCGAAGACGAAGAGCTCGTTTCACACATTACTGAATCGACAGGGCTTCTATTAGACCCTTATTTCTCTGCCACTAAAGTAGCTTGGATATTAGACAATGTAGAAGGTGCAAGACAGCAAGCCGAGGACGGAGAGCTGCTGTTTGGAACCGTAGACACGTTCCTTATATGGCGCTTAACGGGTGGTGAGTCACACAAAACTGATGCCACCAATGCCTCGCGTACAATGCTGTTCGACATCAATAACCAATGCTGGGATGAGAAGTTACTAGATAAATTCAATATCCCACGCTCAATGCTACCCGAGGTGATGGACTGTGCGGCTGACTTTGGTGTAATGAAAGAAGACATCATAGGTAGAGCTATTCCTATCCAAGGCGTAGCAGGCGACCAGCAAGCAGCATTAGTAGGCCAAGCGTGCTTTGAAAAAGGCATGGCCAAGAGCACCTACGGTACCGGCTGTTTTATGATATTGAACACTGGTGGCGCCCCTTTGCAATCGAAAAACCGATTACTCACCACCGTTGGGTATCGTTTAAACGGCAAAACGACTTATGCGCTTGAAGGCAGTATTTTTATGGCCGGCGCAACCGTTCAATGGCTCAGAGATGGCCTGAAGCTTATCGACGATGCCGCCGAATCGGAGGCACTTGCACAGCGAGCAAGACAAGATAACGGCGTGTTCCTTGTCCCGGCATTTACTGGTTTAGGCGCACCTTATTGGGATCCAGATGCCCGTGGCGCAATTTTAGGTTTAACCCGCGACACAGGCATTAGCGAAATCGTTGCTGCGGGACTTCAGTCTGTTTGCTATCAGACTAAGGACTTGCAAAAAGCAATGGAAAGCGATGGCGCTCGCCCCACAACTATTCGTGTAGATGGCGGTATGTCGCGTAATGATTGGGTTATGGGCTTTCTTTCAGACATATTGGGCGCTGAAGTAGAGCGCCCTGAGATTACGGAAACCACCGCTCTTGGTGCTGCCTTCTTAGCAGGATTACAGGCTGGTGTCTTCAATTCAATCGACGATTTAACCCATTGTTGGAAGAGTGATAGCGTTTTCACTCCAAGATTGACCAAGCAAGAACGTGATCAAGCCTATGATGGTTGGAAAGCCGCCGTCGACCGTATCCGCTGTAGTTAATTTGTAGCGGACATCGCATTAGAGCGTCTCTGAAAACCAAATCGGGCTCTCCTATTTGGCATAAAGGAAAACGATAACCCCTAATATTGGTTTTTTATTAGGCCATTATCGTTTTCCTTCCTCCTATATCGCACTGTTCTCTAAACGACCTGAAAGCTCTGTATTGAAGTGAAGACTCTTCATTCAAAAAGTCATTACAGAGCGCTAAAAATATAGCGTACAGCGTTCAAACTTACCTCAATAGTCTCCTTTGTTTACAGCCTACTATTTATTACCGTCTATAAAACATTCAATTTCTCTTAATATTTTTATGGTAAACGTTTACCCAACTATGTTATAAAGTTGTTACTGTTTATGGTAGCCATCCCTACAATCGCCTACCAGGACGCTAAAAACACACTCGACACGACTCAAGACACTATTAAAAAATTTACCTTGGGGGTAATAGAATGAAGACACAATTCAAGTTAGGTTTGACTGCACTTGCGGTAGCGCAATGCTTAAATATCAGCATTGCTTCAGCACAAGAAGCGGCCGATGCTGATAAACAAGCTGATATTGGCGAAACCGAAGTTATCACTGTCCGTGGTTTCGGTAGCACATTAACCCGTTCACTACAGCACAAAAAGTTAGCTGATTCGACGGTAGAAATTATCTCCACAGATGACCTGGGACAACTTCCCGATGTGACAATCACTGATGCTCTCGCTCGCTTACCGGGTATTGCAGCAGACCGTGATCGCGGAAACGCGAGTCAGATTTCTATTCGAGGTATGGGACCGCGCCTTAACCTTGCAACCATGAATGGCCGAGAAATTGTTAGCGGTGAACCAAGCCGTAGTGTTCGTTATGAACAATTCCCGGCGGAGCTTATTAGCTCAGTTGAAGTTTTTAAAAGCCCTTTAGCAAGTAATATAGAAGGGGGTATCTCTGGCTTGGTTAACATGCAGTTCGTTGACCCCTTGACCAAAGATGAAAGGGCCGTCAACATCAGCGGGCACTTGATGGATTACCCTTTGGCAGACGATATTCCCACAGCCGACTCCCAAGGTTATCGCGCTAATTTCAGTTATATCGACCCCATTTCAGATACATTTGGTATTGCGTTTGGCGTTGCCGTTCAAGACCAACCTTCAATTCAAAAAGATGTTACTTCGTGGGAATACAACAATGTTCCGGCTGATCAGGGGGACGTTAATGATAATGGTATCCCTGAAGCGGCCCCTTGGGGAGCACAGACAGCTACGAAAGGCGGTGACAACCAGCGAATTGGTGCAATGACGGTACTTCAGTGGTTACCAAATGAAAGTTTAGAACTAAAATATGACCTCTTTTATTCCAAATTTGATATTGAAGAACGAGAAGATCAAATCTGGTTCGACGGCTGGGGTAACTGGGGAGGCTTAAATAACTGGAACGTTGCAAATGCCAGTAACCCGCCGCAAATCATTACTAAATCCGATGGATCAGAACAAATTGTTGCGGGTGGAATGTTGTGGGGCGGTAGCCACACTGCAAATAACTCTACTTGGTTCCAGGAAAACGAACTTGTCAGTACAGGTTTAAATGCTGAATGGCTTGGCGATGTATGGAAAGTTAACGCGGATATCGGCTACTCAGAAGCGTCAATTACCTCGCGCTGGGTGAACATTCAGTCTTGGTACTGGGATGCAGATGCTGATGCAAACGGCATGGACTATAGCTGGGACACTACCACTGAACGCTTATCAATTGGCACCGGTTATGACATGAGCGATATTACAGATTACGGCCTTAACTACATGCAGGTGGACAACGACCGCCTGTTAGAAGATGAAATGGTCACTGCCAAGCTTGATTTCTCTCGGCCTATAGAGTGGGGAATTATTGATGCCATGAGCTTCGGCGGGCGTTGGACAGATAGAGAAAAAGACAATGATGTGGTTAGCTGGCAACAAAGTGTAGCCAATAGCAGTGCCAATGTAGACGCCTTTACTTACGAGCTTGGTGAAGGCTATGACGTCCCTGCGCTTTACAGCATACGAAATTGGTCAGAAGCAGCGCAGGAAGCGTTTGGCGGGATAGATAACCGCAACCAGCATACCCAGACTAATGCCGATATACTTAATAGCTGGAATGTTCAAGAAACTAATACTGCGTTATACGTCCAATTTAATCTGTTAGGTGAAATTGGCGGTATCTCGTACACGGGTAATGTAGGTGTGCGTTATATCAATACCGAATCTACTTCAACCGGTTTCCAGCAAACTGACGGGGGAGAGCTAACTGCGGTATCGATTGACCATGACTACAGTGAGGTGCTGCCTGCGCTAAACTTACGTTTTGACATTACGGAAGATTCGCAAATTCGCTTTGGACTTTCACGTGCGATATCTCGTCCGCCACTCATTGAAATGCGTACAGGCTTACAACTTAACACATCTTCTACGGTTAACACTGCTTCTGGCGGTAACCCCCAGCTAAACCCGTTCATCGCGGATCAAGTTGACTTGGGCTATGAATATTTCTTTGCTGAGGATGCTGCTCTTACCGTGTCACTCTTCTTTAAAGACCTAAAGAGTCATGTAGGTGCAGCTACAGATACACTTAATATCAATGGTGAGAGTTACCAATTTACCGGCCCTGTGAACGGTGATGGTGGCCAGATTCGCGGCGTTGAAGTGATGTACCAGCAAGCGTTTAACATGCTGCCAGAGCCTTTTGATGGTTTGGGAATTTATACCAACTACAGCTATACAGATACGAATGTGACTGAGTTTGAACCTGAAAATAACCCATTAATCATGGGTGGCTTATCTAAAAATGTAGGTAGTTTAACTCTTTGGTATTACAAAGCAGGTATTGATGCGAAGGTGTCATATAACTACCGCAGTGCATACACTAGCGTAGGTAGCTGGGATCCAGGTGCCGTTTTCACTATAGACGACGAAGCCACGGTTGATGCCAGCATTGCCTATGAAGTGACCGAAAACTTCAAAGTAATGTTACAAGGTCAGAACCTAACGAATGAAGCGTCTACGTCATACTTTGACAATGACCCTACCCGACCACGTCAATACGCTGAATGGGGACGCCGTTACTTGTTAGGCTTCCAATACGCGATGTAAGTGCGTTGTATCGGCACTGCTCTTTCAAATAAGGGCAGTGCCTTTTTGCGTTTAAGCCAACTAGGCTTATCTATTTTTGATTTCATCCAGGCTAGAGCAATGACTTCTATTTCCCGATTTAGCTTTTTACTCTGTTGTCTGTTGTGGTTAGGCGCGTGCCAGCCCTTCACGTCTTCTTCTAATCCACCGCATTCTTCATCGCATTTTCTAAGTGAAGTGGTTCCTTTCAATCAAGAATGGCAGTTTAAGAAGGCGGACGAGGCGCTTACGCCTGAGCAAATAACCCAAGCATGGGAAAATATTGCTCTTCCACATACTCCCCAGTTAGAGCCTGAAGTGGTAAATGACCAATGGCAAGGTATTGCGTGGTATCAAAAATCGTTTTCAGTGCCGGCAGAGTGGCTTGAGCAAGCGGTGTTTATTCGTTTTGAGGGAGCAATGAATGCTACAGAGGTTTGGCTTAATGATGAGAAAGTGGGTACTCACTTAGGTGGATATTTACCATTCACTTTCGATTTGAGCCCTTACCTGGTGTCAGGAATGAATACCCTTCGCGTGCGCTTAGATAACCGTGACAATGACGTGACAGGCCCGAAGCCACTTACACTGCTTGATTTTAATACCTACGGTGGCTTATATCGCGATGTTAATCTTCTTGTAAAAAATCCCTTGATGATTACTGACGAGATGCACGCTAACGAAGTGGCCGGTGGCGGTGTTTTTGTCACCTTCCCTTTAGTCGATAAAGTGAAATCTGAAGTAAACGTTAAAACACATGTAGCTAATACCAGCGGCGAAGAAAAAACTTTTACTCTAACCCAAACTTTGTCATTTGATGGAAGTGAAGTTCACAAGGTAAGCCAACAATACACCCTGGCAGCAGGTGAAAAGCGACATTTTAATCAGTTAGTTACAGTAACTGAACCTGCCTTATGGTCTCCTCAGCACCCCAATTTATACACGCTGGACACCGTATTGTCGCATGACGATACAACTATAGAACATCAATCGCGAAACATCGGTATTCGCTCGTTTGTCTTCAATGATAAAAATGAACTACTGATAAACGGTGAAAAAACCTTTCTTCGCGGCGTCAACCGCCACCAAGAATATCCGTTTGTTGGCTACGCTACCTCTGCGCAAGCTGATTACCGCGATGCCGTAAAAATCAAATCGGCGGGTTTTGATTACGTTCGATTGTCCCACTACCCTCATTCAACGGCATTTATGAAGGCGGCGGATGAACTGGGCTTAGTGCTACTGGACGCCATATTGGGCTGGCAGTATTACAACCCCACTGAAGAATTTGAAGCACATACCTTAAAAGCATGTGCCGATTTGCTACGCCGAGACCGTAATCACGCTAGCGTCATTGCATGGGAGTGCTCATTAAACGAATCAGACATGCCGGACGAATTTATCGCAGCACTATCTGATACAGTACATGCCGAATACCCTGGCGCCTATTCCGCAGGATGGGAACTCGGCTACGATATTTTTGTACAAGCCCGCCAACACCGACTGCAGCATTACGAAACACCCACAGTCCCTTACATTGTATCTGAGTACGGGGACTGGGAATATTACGCGCAAAACGCGGGTTTAAATCAGGATAGCTGGCAAGATTTGCAGGAAGATGAACGCACTAGCCGTCAATTACTAAATAGTGGTGAAAAGCGCCTGCTGCAACAGGCAAAGAACCTTCAAGAAGCCCACAATGACAACTTTACCGTACCCGCCTTTGCAGACGGTTACTGGGTAATGTTTGATTATAACCGCGGCTATGCCGATGACATTGAAGCGTCGGGTATCGCCAGTATTTATCGCCAGCCTAAATTCAGCTATTACTTTTTCCAAAGTCAACGGGATGCAAACGAACACGACCCCCGATTTGAAAGCGGCCCAATGGTCTATGTCGCAAGCAACTGGGATGAAACGTCAAGTACTGATGTGCGCGTTTTCTCAAATGCCGAGCAAGTCTCGCTTTATCTCAATGATCGCTTGATTGCGACACAAAGCCCCGACACTAACGCTTTAAGTACGTATCTAGCGCATCCGCCCTTTACCTTTTCGATCGATAAATTTGAGCCTGGCACATTGCGCGCTGAAGCGCTTATTGGCGAGAATGTTGTCGCCCGCCATAGTGTCACCACGCCTGAGCAAGCTACTGCGTTAACACTACGACTCGACACCTCAGGTATTGCTCCTACTCCCTACGTGAAAGACAAAGTATTTGTATACGCACAAATGGTAGATGCTAAGGGCAATCCTGTTCGCACAAATAATATCGAGTTGAATGCTGAAGTTGAAGGCGATATTAAATTATTAAACCAAAGCCCCATTACCACGTCACGGGGAGAAGGTGCTTTATTAATTGAAATCGGTGAAACACTTAAAAACGCCGAAATCACGGTTACTGCCAAAGGTCTAAAACCTGCAACATTGTCACTTGAAAAGTAAGGAAAGACCCATGCATATATTAGTCACTGGGGGTGCTGGCTATATCGGCTCACATACCTGTATCGCGTTAATTGAAGCAGGCCATTCTGTTGTGGTAATTGACGACTTCTCAAACAGCCACACCGAAGCACTAAGGCGGGTAGAAGATATTTGTGATACAGAGATCCCTCATTATGAGGGTGACGTGGGGGATGAAGAGCTGCTCAGACGTGTTTTCTCAGAGCACACCTTTGATGGCGTCATTCACTTCGCCGGCTCAAAAGCAGTTGGGGAATCTGTTGAAAAACCTATGCTTTATTACCGAAACAACGTTACTGCCAGCCAGACTTTAATAGAAACTATGCATCAGGCTGGCGTACAAACGTTAGTGTTTAGCTCTTCAGCGACAGTTTACGGTGACCCACAAACTGTACCTATTGTGGAAGACTTTCCCGTGGGCGCAACTAATCCCTACGGCAGAAGTAAACTCATGGTAGAGCAAATCATACAAGATTTTGCGACTTCCACCGCTCAATTTAACGGTATTATTTTGCGCTACTTTAACCCAGTGGGCGCTCACCCTTGCGGACGGATTGGAGAGGACCCTAGTGGTATCCCAAATAATTTAATGCCTTTTATTGCACAAGTGGCCGTGGGCAAGCGCTCCCATCTGGCTGTATTTGGCGATGACTACCCCACCATTGATGGTACTGGAGTGCGCGACTATATACACGTATGTGACCTAGCGGAAGGACATGTTCGCGCTTTGGAGCAATTGCACGGAAAACCGGGTAGTCATTGCTTTAATCTAGGTACGGGTAGCGGTGTTTCAGTGCTAGAGATGGTAGAAGCCTACGCGAAAGCAAGTGACCGACCTATCCCTTATCAAATTGCCCCCCGTCGCCCCGGCGATGTGGCACAGTGTTACGCCAACTCAGGTCACGCCAAAGCGGTGTTGGGATGGCAAGCCACCCGCACTTTAGAAGACATGGTGAAAGACAGTTGGCGATGGCAGTCGTCTAACCCTAACGGCTATCTCGAAGCCTAACTGGTAGGAAAGTTAAGATGTTCTCAAAAATATTCGTAACCTCAATCGTTTTGGCTACTATGAGCTTAACTACAGCAGGCTCAAGTAGCGCAGTAAGTTTGACCAATACCACGTTACCCCCTACCCCCGTGACAGTAGAAAACGGTCGGTTGTTATGGGACAACGGCGACCCAGTCTACTTGTTTGGTGCCAACTACAGTGCACCGTTTGCCTATGGTTATCGCGCTATCGCTCGGCGTGGAATCGATCACAAAGCCGCTATCGATATAGACGTGGACCATATGGCTCGGCTTAAGCTAAATGCTTATCGCATTCACGTATGGGACAAAGCCATCAGCGATAAAGAAGGCAATCTCATCGACAATGAATATCTTGAGTTATTCGATTATCTGATGATGCGCCTTCAAGAGCATGGCATTCGCGCTATCATCACTCCCATTGCATGGTGGGGAACGGGCTATCCCGAACCAGATCCCGCTGAGCCTGGATTTGCAGTGGGCTACAGCAAAAACGATATGAATGAAAAGCCTGCACTTGTTGCCGCCCAGCAGCGCTATCTGACTCAGTTTATGGCGCATAAAAACCGTTACACTGGGCAACCCCTTGGTAGCGACCCTGAAATTATCGCCTTTGAGCTTTTTAATGAGCCCAAACATCGCCTAGCCCCACGAAAGAGTGCGGCGTATATCGAAACCTTAATTAAAACCGTTAAAGACGCAGGTGTTACCAAGCCTTTGTTCTATAACATTAGTGAACAAGGTGACCAGAGAGACTTTGCCAAAGCGGTATGTAACACGTCAATAGATGGTATCGCGTATCAGTGGTATCCCACTGGTTTATTAAAATACAGTGCGTTGAATACCAATGTACTGCCTGCGGTTTCAACGTATACCAACCCATTTAGCGATATCAGTGGGTGCAGTAATAAAGCGCGTATGATTTACGAATTTGACGCAGCGGATATTACAAATAGCGTAACGTACCCCGCGATGGCACGAAGCTTTCGCGACGCGGGGTTTCAATGGGCCACTCAGTTCGCTTACGACCCTGCAGTAATTGCAGACACTAACTCAGACTACAATACGCACTACTTAAACTTATTGTATACGCCAGCGAAAGCAATAAGTCTGATGATTGCCGGTGAAGAGTTTCGTACTTTACCCCAAGACTATCACGCACCTGCGTACCCACAAAGTAACCAGTTTCATCATACGACGCTGGATTACCTCACTGATTTATCGGTGTTTGATGATACTAAACAGTTTTACTATACAAACAGCACCACTCGCAGCCCTAAAGATATCGATAGCCTCACTCACATTGCTGGGGTTGGCTCATCTGAGTTAGTTAATTACTCAGGCTCTGGCGCCTACTTTTTAGATAAACAGGGCGACAAACAATGGCGATTAGAGGTATTTCCCGATGTGATCAGTTTGCAAGATCCTCATCAGAACTCCAGTCTGAACCGTGAAGTGAGCCGCCTATCAGTCAAAGCTAATAGTATGACCCTTTCTCTACCTGGTCTAGGCCAGCGCTTTGTCGTCACTGGCATCAATGAAGGCAACGACTATCAAACTCAGGCTTCAGGGGGTAATTTCGCTGTCGCGCCTGGGGTATATTGGGTATCTGCGTCAGAGGCTAAGCCTTCAGGTGACATCGACACGGCCTATTACTTACCCCCAATCAAACCAAGTGAAACCATCGTGACTCACCAACCCCAACGTCAGCGCAATCTTGGCGAGGCATTGACCTTCACTGCCGCGGTACAAAGTGTGACACCCAACCCCACTGTTACCTTAAATATACGTTATGAGGGTCATAGTGACTTTGTTACCTTACCAATGCAACAAGAAGATAAAGGGCTTTACCACGTCACACTAGAGAACGACGATATGTGGAAACTGTCTGGTAAATTGGAATACGCCTTTACCGTTACAGATGGTGATATCACAGTAACCTACCCTGATAACCAACCTGGCAAACCACAGGATTGGGATTTCCTAAATAGCGCTTACTTTCACACATTATTGCAACCTGCAGGCAGTCCTGTACTTCTCTTTGATCCAAGCGAAGCGAGAGAGACGTTTGTACCTCCGCAAAACACTGTAAGCTGGCCGGCCTCTTCGGCCATATTGGAAGGCGAAACAGTGACGCTCAAAGTCTTTGACGATAACCTACAGACTGGTGGTCCATTACTGCGTACGGATCTCCCTAAGAATGCCACTTTGATAGATCGTTCCTTAGAGGAATATGACGCTATTGCACTACGCGTTCGTTCATTAGGCAAAAGCGACAGGTTGCAATTTGGCGTTATTGCTAACGATGGGCTGGCTTACGGCACTGATTTTACTGTAAGTGACGAATGGAAAACCTTGATTCTCCCTGTTTCGGCCCTAAAACCCACTGCGACCTTATTAACTCGTGCGTATCCTATATTTATGCCAGTTACTATGGGGCCATTTGAAGAGCAATCCCCTTTGGATATTCACCAGATCACAGGGCTTCAATTTATATTACCACCACTCAAACGCGCACCTAAAAACAGTTGGCGTGGTATTGAAGTGGGTGAAATTGCACTGGTGAAGATGGAATAAGCTAAGTTACCGTACGTATCTCCTCCATTTCCAACCTCTTGCTAAAGTGATGAGTTTGGAAATGGAGTACGGGAACACCCATGATTCAGGCGCGATGACTGGAAAAGCGGATTGGGTTGGCGTCACGTAGGATAACTTTTTAACTCACCTGATTAGTGAGTCACGCTGAACTATAGATTTTTGTTTAGCTCCAAATGAGTCGCACTATCACATGATTCGTTGAGCATAACTTTACTCCACCTTTCATCAAAAAGCGGTTTAAGAAATAAAGGGTATCCATCTGCCACAAAGTTAATGTCTCTTAAGGTTTGGCTTTTCATAGGCGTAGATGTAATGTGAGTCAGCGCGCTGTCTAGCTCACTCTTAGAACACAGTAAGCGCTTTGTTCCTCTTAGCTGCTGGGACAGTTCACTGATTTGATAAACATTAAGCGCATCGAGTTCTTCTTCTGGTAATGCTGAAAGCTCGCGGTGCCCTACATAGCCAAAGTCTATTCTTCCACTTTCCAGTAGGGCAATGGTGTGCATGCCTAAGTCTTTGCCTAACCCATTTAAACGAACCACATTGTTTTTTGTAGCCCATTGCTCAACAGTATCGGCGTATACGTTATTCACATCGTTGTAGAGTACCGTTCTCAAATTATGCTGAAGCAAAGCGCGTAAAGAAATGGACTCAAAATACCCCTGCGTTGGCTGAGACTGCGCGGTATCTAATTCATTTTTCAATGAAGGCTGAAGCGCTTTTCTTGCAACAATGAGTAGCGGTAAGTTTATAGAGGTTGGCTGGGAGTAATATCCCCACTCAGCGCGTTCTTCTTGGTAAGCGGCGCCATAAAAACAATACACTTTTTGTGCGGATTGTTGATGCTGTACCATCGACCATGCGCGTTTAACCGGATAAGCTTCAAATTGGTGGTCGTAGTTATGCAGGTGTGTAGAGAGGTACGCCATGACGTCATAGATCGGCCCTGAAGTGATACTGACACCACTGCCTTCAATTCCAAGCTCGGGTGGTCGCAACCATACTACTGTAGGCTTTTTGGAGGCGCAGCTTTCCCCTTCACATTCGCCGTCTGTTTGCGCAAACAACACGCTGCTTTTAAGACACAACAAAACAAAAGCCACCAAGGTTACTACTACTGACACTGCAAAAACCCAACCTTTTACACGTAATTCTTAAAGCTCACTCATCGCGTTTATGGGAAAACAACAATGGGAATATGATGAAATTATTTTAAGGTAATCGGGGGAAGAATGGCGGGCACCAATCTCATAATTGGGCGAACTTAGCTCAAAAAAAGAGCCGCTATTAAAGCGGCTCTTAGAATATTTTCAACACGTGAACTGTTTTTGCTTAGAACGGAATGTCATCGTCGAAGTCAAAATCTGGCTCAGCCATTGGTGGGTTCTTTGGCTGACCTTGATTGCCACCCTGAGGCGCTTGATTGTAGCCACCACCTTGGTTTGAGTTGTAGCCGCCCTGCTGACCACCACCTTGCTGTGGCGCTTGGTTATAGCCGCCCTGCGCTGGAGCTTGATTGTAACCACCTTGGTTGTTTTGAGGACGTTGGTAACCACCGTTACCGCCGCCACCTTCACCACCGCGACCACCAAGCATTTGCATTTGGTCTACGATAATTTCAGTGGTGTATCTATCTTGGCCTTGTTGATCTTGCCACTTACGCGTCTGCAATTTACCTTCAACATAAATTTGCGAGCCCTTTTTCAGGTACTCTCCGGCAATTTCTGCTAAGCGACGGTACATTGTAAGGCGGTGCCACTCAGTGCGCTCTTGAACCTGACCCTGTTGGTCTTTCCAGCTTTCGCTAGTTGCTAGGCTTAAGTTCGCAACGGCGTTTCCGTTAGGCATGTATCTAACTTCAGGATCATTGCCAAGGTTTCCAACAAGAATAACCTTATTAACGCCTTTCGTTGCCATTGATGTCTCCTGTAACGTTTTTAGTGGCTTGCTGTATAACTCTTCTTAATAAGACATCAGCAAGCGCGAAAGTTCATCGAATATTAGCCGGTTAGTATACCGTATTTTATGAGGGAAAATTGAAGTTTTTCGCCACAGGTTTACGTTACTAACTGCAACACGTTCTAGAACTTAACAAAATTTATTGTCAGCGTCTTCTGAACTTTCGCGTTGTTTTTAGCTAATTTTAGCAAGGGCGTTGCGATTAAAAACGCCCTTCCTTGTCTGCTACCACCACGTAATGTAAAACGCCGCTGTAAGGATAACTACAGCGATAGATGCTACATTAAATCCGCTTGTGGTTTTGAACTGCACTTCGTTTAGGTCGACAGCGTTTTCACTGACACCTTTTTTCTCTAGCAGAGAAACAACCACAGCTAAAGCAATACAAAGCAGGAACACAAGACCAACACGGTCAATAAACGGCAGTTCAGGCCAGAATTGTCTAAACACAATGCTTAAAACAAATGAGCCTAATGCGGCCAATAGACCACCGTTTGCTGTGGTTTTCTTCCAGAACATACCTAAAACGAACAATGCGCAGATACCTGGTGTAAAGAAGCCCGTGAATTCCTGGATATACTGGAATGCTTGATCAAAATTACCCAACAGCGGCTTGGCCACCACCATAGCAATGATAAGCGCGACAAAGCTTACGATACGACCCACTTTCACATAATGCTGCTGCGACTCGTTTGGACGCTTATCTTTATAAAGGTCCATGGTAAAAATAGTAGAAACGCTATTTGTCATCGACGCTAGCGAGGACACAATCGCCGCCACCAAGGCTGCGAAGATAATACCTTTAAGACCAACAGGCATCAGCGTCATTAGGCTTGGGTATGCTTGGTCCGGTTTAGCTAAGTCTGGCACAATTAGAACTGCTGCAATCCCTGGCAATACCACAATTAAAGGCATTAGCAGTTTTAGGAAAGCCGCAAACGCAATACCTTTTTGCGCTTCTTGAACGCTCTTTGCCGCCAACGTGCGCTGAATGATGTACTGATTAAAGCCCCAATACGACAGGTTCATGATCCACATACCGCCAATCAATACAGAAATGCCCGGCAAGTCCATATAGTGCGGGTTGTCTTCTGACAAAATCATGTCGAATTTCTCAGGGAGCTTGTTAGTAAGGTCAACAAAACCTTGGATGGCACCATTGCCGTCACTGATTAGGTTTAACGCCGTATACGACAGAAACAAGCCACCAATAACCAACAGCACGACTTGAATAATGTCGGTGAGTGCTACCGCTTTCAGACCGCCGTAAAGTGAATAGGTTAACGAGAAAAGGCCTAAGAACATCATGCCGTAAACCATATCAACACCCGCGATGGTATTGATGGCCAATGCACCTAACCACAGCACAGCCGTTAGGTTTACAAAAACATAAACACCTAGCCAGAATATTGCCATTACCTTGCGCACGCGATGATCATATCGCTGCTCAAGAAATTGAGGCATGGTGTAAATTTTATGCTTAAGAAAGATAGGTAAGAAGAACTTGCCAACAATAAGCAGCGTAATGGCGGCCATCCACTCATAAGACGCAATGGCAAGCCCTAACTGGTAACCTGACCCCGACATGCCGATGATTTGTTCGGCTGAGATATTGGCGGCAATGAGTGATGCGCCAATTGCCCACCATGGCAAGCTTGAGCCCGCTAGAAAGTAATCATTTGTATCTTTTTGATGACCCTGCTTTTCGCGAGAAACCCACCACGCAATTCCGACAAGCGCGACGACGTATACCACGAACAACGTGATATCTATTGATGCTAATTTCATAGTTTTTCCCAAAGTTCTTATTTTGGGTGCGGCGATTGTCATGCAGGGTACACAGGTGAAAAATTGTTTTTATTATTCTATTGTTTTTTGCCACACCAGTATCACGTCTTTTAAAACGCGTTAAATCAAACAAGTGATTGTTGATAGCAACTCAAAGCCGCTAATAACCACACCCGTTCTAGCCCATATTAGTATCACATTTTGTTTACTTTTTTTAACTAGATTTAAATCTTTTTTTTCATAAAGCTGACCTTTAAGGTTTGGTGGAAACTAGATTTGATTAGACAAGTAAAAAAGTTATACTCTTGACCAATTAACCGTAGTTTTAGAGCGTTCATTAACTTTACACAGCGAACGCGCCCTGTGTAGCCGTACACACATAAATGTCAGCACTGTACCCTGTTTCATCAGAGTACTTGTCGGCCACGACTTGCTTCACCGCTTCAACTTTGTCGGTAGGTACAAGGGCCACTACGCAGCCGCCGAATCCACCGCCAGTCATGCGAACACCACCCGATTTACCCAGCACTTCACCAATGATCTCAACCAAGTAATCGATTGGGCGAACGGTAATTTCAAAGTCATCACGCATGGAGATGTGAGATTGCGCCATGGCTTCACTAACCGTTTCGATGTCGCCAGCTTTTAATGCTTGGCTTGCTGCCAGTGTTCTAGCGTTTTCGGTAACAATATGCTTCGCGCGGCGATAAACCACCTCTGGCATATGTGCTTTAGCGCCTTCTAGCATTTCCATAGTTGCTTCGCGTAACGATGACACACCCAATAACGACGCGCCTTGTTCACACTGCTGACGACGCAAGTTGTATTCACTGTCAACCAAACCACGTTTAACATTCGAATTGATGATAACGATTTGATGCGAGTCTGGTAGTGGTGAATGCTCAATGGCTAGCGACTGGCAATCAAGCAGCATTGCCATGCCTTCATTACCCATAGCAGAGATTAACTGATCCATAATTCCGCATGAGCAGCCTACGAACGTATTCTCTGCTTTCTGGCCTAACAGTGCAGCCTGTACGCCATCGAGGGGCAACTCATACAGCGCGCTTAACGCTTTTAGTATAGCCACTTCAAAAGATGCCGAAGAGCTTAACCCAGCACCTTGTGGCACATTGCCCGTAACCAATAAGTTAGCGCCGCCAAAATCTGGCATGGCCTCTTTAAGTACTTTCACTACGCCGCGAACATAGTTTGCCCACCCTTGTTCTTCGTCATAGTTAATGTCTGACAACGAAAACTGGTTTTGCTGATTTTCGTAATCCATCGCGGTAACCACGATGTCATTATCTGCGCGCTTTGTTGCCGCAACCCACGTTCCAAAGTTGATTGCAGCCGGAAATACGAACCCTTCGTTATAATCGGTGTGCTCACCAATAATGTTCACTCGACCCGGCGCATGTGCGATTAACGCTGGCGCCTCGCCGTAATGCGTTTCAAAATTAGAAGAAAGTACTTGATTATCCATTCGCATTCTCACGTTTCTTATAGTGCACTGTGGATAGTGCTTTTAATCTGTCTGCCGCTTGTTCAGGGGTCAAATCTCGCTGTGCCTCTGCCATCATTTCGTACCCAACCATAAACTTGCGTACACTTGCTGAGCGCAGAAGTGGTGGGAAGAAATGCGCATGTAGCGTCCATTCAGGGTGCGCTTCACTATCAAATGGGGCACTGTGCCATCCCATAGAGTATGGGAAAGACGTTTCAAATAAGTTGTCGTACTTCGCTGTAATTTCGCCAATGATCTTAGCAAGAGATAGCGACTGAGAATCCGAGAGCATGTGCATAGATTGCACGTCAAATCTGGGTAACAGTAGCGTCTCAAAAGGCCAAGCGGCCCAGTATGGTACAACTACAACCCAATCATCATTTTGACACACGACTCGCTCTTGCTTCGCTACTTCTTGTTCGGCATAGTCCAACAGCATAGGCGTGCCGTTATCACCAAAGTATTGCTGTAGCTGCACGACTTTTTTCGCTGGGTCGGTAGGCACATGCTGCTGCGCCCATACTTGACCATGAGGGTGAGGATTTGAACACCCCATCATTGAGCCTTTGTTTTCAAAAACTTGTACCCAGCGATAGATTTCACCAAGTTCAGCGGTTTGTGCTTTCCACGTGTTGACTACGTCTACGCGTTCTTCATCGGAAAGCTCAGGTAACGTTTTGCTGTGATCAGGGGAAAAACAAATAACACGACTGCAGCCTTGCTCAGTTTCGAACTGAAACAGCCCCTTTTTCTCACTGGCTTGTTCTGTATCTTGCTTAAGGGCGGCAAAATCGTTTTGAAAAACAAACGTACCTTTGTAATCAGGGTTAACTTCACCATTCACGCGGGTGTTTGTTGGACATAAATAACACGTAGAGTCGTAAGATGGCTTTTGTTCGTTGTTTGGCTCTTCTGAGGCTCCCTGCCAAGGGCGCTTCGCTCTGTGAGGCGACACTAACACCCACTCACCCAACAAAGGGTTGTAACGGCGATGTGGATCGTTGGTAGGGTCGAAAGGGGTTCCCATAATCACTCTCTCTGAATTAGCCTGCTACGCTCTAATGCGCAACATCAAATAGGGTTAAACGTTTACCCTGACAATGATATAGCAAGCTTCTACGTTTATCAATTGCGTAACAAAGAAAATTAATTGTTAAATTGATAACAAATAATTTTCTTTTGTCACTACATAACGATTTCTATGCGCTGAACTTGTATCGCATACTTGCTTTGAAGGTTTCCCCGGGTTTTACGAAACAGTTTGGAAACTCGGGCTTATTGGGTGCATCCGGGAAATGCTGTGGTTCTAAGCACAAGGCACCAAGCTGATCGTCGGTTTTCAACCCGCCAGTATAAAACTGCAAACCCGGCAAGTTAGTAAATAACGACATAGCAATACCAGTATCAAGTGCCTTTACGGTTGCTTGTGGGGTATGCTCAGGCGTATCACGGAGTACATAGTTGTGGTCGTAGCCTCCCACCCTATCAAATAATGGATGGGAATTAGATTGCTCTGCCCTTTCTTTTATTGCTGTAGGTTTCGTGAAATCAAAGGGAGTATTCGCAACTTCGACCAGTTTTCCAGTTGGCAGCAAGGTGCTATCTGCGTCCGTGACTTTGTCAGCATCTATATGTAGCAATGTATTACCCACTTGCGGGTCGTTGCTCAACGTGAAGTAAGCATGCTGCGTGAAACTAAGCGGGGTTTCTTTGTCTGTGTTTGCGGTGATCACAAGAGATAACTCGTTGTTTTGATTAAGGGAATAGCATGCCTCTACATTAACAGTACCGGGAAAGCCACCTTCCCCATCGGGACTAGTTAAGGTAAATGTTACAGCCACAATATCTGTCGTCTCTTGGACGCTTGCCGCCCAAACCTTCTTATGAAACCCAGCTAGGCCGCCGTGTAGATTATGTTCACCGCCATTTTTATCTAAGGTGTACTCTGTTCCATTTAACGCAAATGAGCCATGTCCAATTCGGTTTGCGTAGCGTCCTACGATCGCACCGCGATAGCTCGGGTCATCTATATAGTCTTGTAGAGTCTCGAAAGTTTGGACACAACTTACCGATTCACCTTCTGCATTTGGGAAGTGAATTTCTTTAATAATTCCGCCGTAGTTAAGCAAGGTAACTGACATGCCGTTGTCGTTAGTTAACGTAAAGGCGTTTACGACTTCGCCTTCAACTTCACCAAATGCAGATACATTTATTTTCATAACAAAATTTTTACCTTAAGACGTGCTTAGTAAACTGACGCGTTCCAACCTACCACACGTTTTTTATACATTAATGAATAATGCAATCTTTCAGAATGTCTAGGAGGTTATACGTTTTCCATTCTTTTTTACAGCGGTTTGATTAACAATCATAGAAGGTAAAACCACTTAGGTAATCTAACGCTCTTCATCTCTCTAATGCATCTCAGCCCCGTGAAAGACACCACAAGCTAAGCGTTAGAATTTTATCTTTTTTTGTAAATATAATGTACGCTATGGCAATCAGGTCAATCGACACTCCACGCAATAAAACGAAGTTTGAAAGAAAATGGCAACAATAAAAGATATCGCCCAAGCCGCTGGCGTTTCATTAGCGACCGTATCAAGAGTTATTAATAATGGTCCTAAAGTGGGCAATGATACTCGCAAGCGTGTCAAAAAAATCATGGAAGAAATGGGTTATCGTCCCAACGCTAATGCGCGGGCACTTGTAACCAAACGTAGCGCATCTTTAGGCGTTGTCATTGCTGAGCTCCACGACCCATTTTTCGCTATGTTAGCCCACGGTGTGGAGTCCATTACCCGCAAAAATAACGTTCAAATTTTATTAAGTGCCGGCTCTATTGAAAAAGAGACTGAACTTCGCGCTATTGAAACATTGCTAGAGCATCGAGTAGAAGCCATGGTAGTGCACAGCAAAGCACTTGATGACGAGACCCTGATCGGTTTTGCAAACCAAGTTCCAGGCTTTGTATTAATTAACCGCTATATACCAGAAATAGCAAATCGTTGTGTGTGGCTTGATAACGTAACCGGTGGTCGCCTTATGGCGGAATATGCCATCAACCAAGGCCATGAACATGTCGCGGTGATAAGCAGTCAGTATCGCATAGACGATCCTAATCATCGCCTAGAAGGGATTAGAAACGCGGTTAACAATGCGAATTTAAGCTTGCCTGAAAGCATGATTGAATATGCTACGCCCGATCAGGAAGGTGGTGAACTGGCAATGCAAAACTTGCTTGCTACTGGTGCAAAATTCACTGCTGTTTTGGCTTATAACGATGCTATGGCATCTGGTGCTATGACCATGCTGCAGGATCATGGTATTTCAGTTCCAGAACAAGTTTCTGTGATGGGATACGATGATGTGCTGTTAGCAAAGTACTGTCGGCCCAAATTAACCACGCTGCGTTATCCCGTTGAAATGATGGCCGCGAAAGCGGCTGAGCTGGCGTTAAAGTATGCATCTGGGAGTAAACCAGAAGAAGGGTTAACCTTCAAATATACACCTACGGTAGTTAAACGAGATTCTGTAGTAAGGGTTTAACCTTCGCTTAATTTGCGATAGCTTTCATAGGACGCAAAATGAACCCCCGCCATTGGCGGGTATTTTATTTAGTCATTACTAAGCCAGTTTGGTGAGTGATTAATCGTAATTCGGTGTATTCTTGAGCGACCGTATTCTAAAAATTTCATGACACGAAACTATTGACAAAAATACACGCTTGATCATTTTGCTTAAGATTTTTATCCCCAATACAGAAAATTGCCTGATCCTGCACAGCTTTACGATCAAAAAAGATTAAGATCGAGCACAGTTGCTCTACAGCGCTTGATTTAACTGACATTTCGTGATCCGACCAGAAAGTCATGAAAAGATCGTGATCTGTTGTTCTATATGGCTATTAACAGACTTACCAACAAGGTTTTCCACTACTTATCCACAACGAGTAAGGTTTCTATTACTGAGTGAATCTTGCTAAAAATTGCTTGTACTGCTCAATAGCATAGTCGCTTTTAAGCGTAGCGTTATGGGTAGCACCAGGAATAACTGAAATGTATTTCTCGCTACTTGATGCATCTTCTAATAGCTGCTGACTAATCGGGTAAGGGGTTATTTTGTCTTCCTCACCCACCACCAGCCATAGTGGTCCTTCATAGTGACGCAAGATTGGGGCTATTTGCATACTATGAACTTCATCGTGAAGCTTCATGTTTGTGAATGAGTTAGAGAAGCCTGGCACCATGTTGGCAATTAAATCAGAGATGTTATTGAAAGCGCCGTCTAATACTAAAGCGTCTATCTTTCTATTTGCAGCCACATAGCTTGCGAAATAGCTGCCTATACCTCGGCCGTGAACGATAGTGGGAATTGAGGCGTCAAACGCACTTTCTACATAATCAAACTGGGTTAACGCGTCTTGTTTAATAGCGTTAATACTTAAGTCCTTCGCTTTATCACTGGCTCCTACTCCTTGATAATCGAGCCACAATATATTAGCGGGCAACTTACCCAGTCTATGAATAACGCTGTTGTTTTCGCTTACCGGCATACGGTTGTCTGCAAAGAAAACAATGTTAACAATAGGGTCAGGGTAAGAAACAGCAACGCCTCTCAAAGTTAACCCAGCTTCATTTTTAACTTCAACACGGGTTATGCCCGCTGAGGTTTTGTCTTTTTGAATTGCCGCGTGTAGCTTCGTAGTATCAAGGGGCTTTTGCTGAGTGTCTTGATAAAAAAAAGCCGAAGGGGACACGTTAATTGCACACCCAATAAGTGACACACTTGCAGCTACACTGATTACCGCGTTTTTTAAGCTCATCATTAAAGAACTGTCCGTGTTGAATGGTTATGGCGAAATTTTATTCAGATTATATAGGTGTAATGGTTGTGACGCTGAGCAAAAACTCGCTCAGCAAAATCAACAGTCCCACACCTATGCTAAACAAGCTGTAACAGTTTGCAACAGTTGTTCTGTTTCTTAGCGATACAAACTTTCTTATACTAAAGACAATATTACTTGCACAATTTATCTGCATAAAACAAAAATAATTTAATGAAAAGTAGAGCATTTTCCATGTCTTACGCTACATCACCAGCTCGACTTATTGTTGCCTGCTGTGCCCTACCCTTGCTTATTGCCTGCGAGTCTACGCCACCCGAGCTTGACTCATCATTAATTCCTGCATCGCAGAGAAAAGACTATCAGCTAACCATGTCTAAAGCGAAAGCTTGTCCTATAAACTTAGCTGAACTGAGCGATATACGTTCGAGCAAAGACCTATTAGTTGGGAACAGTAATGTAACGGAAGATACGCTCTATACGCTGTTACAACAAAGCTTAGAGGATATGAACGTTAGTCCAGATATTGAAGCAGCTAACAGCGTAAAAGTGATATTAAACCGAGCGTTTATAAAAAGCTTGGGAAGTAATATGGTTGCCACCGTTGTGCTTAAGGTAAGGTATAAGCCAGACTATGCGGATGAGTACTCACCTGCTACAACCTTTAGAGGGCAAAGCATGAATGTGAATGCCAATATCAGCGAAGAACAGAGCAATCAAATTGCCATTGATGCAATGAAAACGGCCATAGATGATGCCACCAAACGCATTAAGTCTTCACTACTGCATAATTGCAGCGATGCTCTCGGAGAAATAGAGGCGGTATAAGCCAAAGAAATTATAGAGTGAGCGCGATTGATTTAGCGTTAGCGCTAAGCTCGAAGGCTTACTCAGCGTAAGATTTAGTAGATAAGCCGCCCATTATCGACCATAAAGCACGCCATGCCGCCGTCAACCGCCGCTTTTCGGCCCATGTCGGTGTCTTCAAACACCACACAATGCTGTGGTGCTACACCCATTAATTCTGCCGCACGCACAAAGGTTTCAGGGTGAGGTTTACCTCGAGTTACGTCATCGGCTGTAACTAGCGCAGATAATTGGGCTAGCAAGCCGTGTTCATTTAACACCATTTGCGCGTGCTGCCTATCTGAGCCCGTACCTACTGCAATGGGCATAATTCCCTTATAGTGATTAAACACGTTAAGGGTATCTTGAATAAGCCTTGGCACATGATCTAGCCCTTCGAAAGCCTGTTTTTTATATGAAGCAACCTCTGCTGGATCGTGGTTTTTGCCATACTTGGCATTCATAAGATGTACGGTTTCAAAGGTAGGAACACCACCTAAACTGTATTGATAGTCTCGGTCAAAAGGGTAGCCAAACGCATCGCACGTAAGCTGCCACGCATCAATATGCGCGCCCATTGAATCGACCAAGGTGCCATCCATATCAAAAATAATGGCTTTGTAGCTGCTTAGGTCAATCATGGTCTTCGCTTCCTTTTCAAAAATAGTGTGATGCTAACCTTTCATGGTTGCAATGAGATAAGCAACTATGCAGACAATACGTCTCGCGCTTTTACCGCATCAAAATCACGATCAACTTTCAGGTATACCGCGTTATTTTGACTGTTTAATGTCACTTCCAACACACCAGGCACTAACAGCAGCTCGGCTTCAATGCTAGAAACATTTGAACTATCAAACTCTGCGTTCATCATCACGCGCTTTACCCGACTCACTTCTTTAACACCAAGAATAATAAAAAGCCAAAGCAGAGTGCTAGCAGCGCCGATGCCATAAGCTAGTTCTTGCGACCAAATATCGGTAACTAAGCCTGAAATTACACCACCCAAAAACGCGCCAAAGAACTGAAAGCTAGCGTAAAGACCCATGGCCGTTCCTTTTTGTCCCGCAGGCGCAATGCTCGACACCAATGCAGGGAAATTCGCTTCCAAATAATTAAAGCCGGTAAAGAAAAGCACCACGGCAGCGGTAACCCACCACCAGCTATGGTCCTCTAAACTCAGCGCCAAAAACGCGCCGCCCATTAATACAACGCCGGTTACAAGGAGCGATTTAGGCGTACGGCCTCTTGCTGCCCCCATCATAATAATTAGACCTACAATTGACGCGCCTAAAACGGGTAAGTAAACCGTCCAGTGACTATCTAGCGTCATATCAAAATTCAGTAGCGTTACGGGCAGTTGAACAAACAACAGCGTTATCATCATATGTAGAATCATCACGCTGATATTTAAACGCCATAACTGAGAAGAAAAGATTAAGCGCTTTAGCTGGTCTTTTTGTGGCAGTGTATCGCCACTGCTCAGCTGCACACCGTTTGGCACTACCCATTTAACCAGCGGCATGCAAAGAATGGCCAGAATACCAGTAATACCAAACACACCTGCAAGCCCGTAGCTGTTCGCAATAAGAGGTCCTAAAATAACGGCTAAATAGAATGAAAAGCCAATGGCTATGCCTATGATAGCTAACACTTTGGCTCGCTGACTTTCCCGGCTTACATCCGTAGCCAGCGCCATTATCGCTCCTGCAATTGCCCCAGCGCCTTGAAGAATACGCCCAACAATCATCATGGCCATACTGTCGGCGTTTGCTGCGACAAAGCTTCCTAATGCAAATACAGCAAGCCCTAGCAAAATAACGGGTTTACGCCCCCATTTGTCAGACATCATACCCATAGGAATTTGCAACGTAGCTTGGGTTAGGCCATATCCACCCACGGCAAGCCCTACCAACAGCGGCGAGTAATCTGGGTAGTCCATTGCGGCTACAGCCAACACGGGCATAACCATGAACAGCCCCATCATGCGTAATACGTAAACGGAGGCGAGTGCAAGCGCGGCGCGTAATTCCAAAGCGTTCAAAGCGTCTTTTTCCCTCAATAAATAAAATCAAAAAAACGTAAAAGCGCGCAGAGAACACTTGTTTCTGCAGCATCAAGAATAAGGTCGCGAAGTGTAGCATAAATTGCTCTTGCGCCCACTTACCTTAAATTCGATTAATACAATTGGCGTTTTCTCCCGCTCAATGGGTCGATTTAGCCTTTTTGCCTTAATAGGGGTTTAAAAGTGGGGATAAAATCACCACTTTGCAATGTCGATAAGCGAGATCTAATCGTAAGCTTATGTCCGTGAGGTGATCTGCTTACTCCGCTTACAGTATAACTTGAATGTCATATCACTTTACTTGACACCTATGGCATACTGATTCTTTTTCTCTCATTTAGGCTTCAATGGATAAAATCGAAATTCGCGGTGCTCGCACCCACAACTTGAAAAACATCGATTTAACACTGCCACGAGACAAACTGGTGGTGATAACCGGCCTTTCTGGCTCGGGTAAATCGTCTCTTGCATTCGACACGCTTTATGCAGAAGGCCAGCGTCGTTACGTTGAGTCTTTGTCTGCCTATGCTCGTCAGTTTCTATCTATGATGGAAAAACCAGATGTTGATCATATTGAGGGTTTATCACCAGCAATATCCATTGAGCAGAAATCAACATCGCATAACCCCCGTTCAACGGTGGGTACCATCACTGAAATATACGACTATCTGCGTTTAATGTTCGCGCGAGTGGGTACACCACGCTGTCCTGACCACGATGTGCCGCTAGATGCACAAACGGTCAGCCAAATGGTCGATAAAGTATTAGCGATGCCCGAGGGCAGCAAGCTAATGCTGCTAGCACCTATTGTTAAAGAGCGTAAAGGCGAGCACGTTAAGACACTGCAAAACCTATCTGCTCAAGGCTTTATTCGCGCGCGTATCGACGGCGAAGTGTGTGATCTATCCGATCCGCCGCCTCTCGATTTGCACAAGAAGCACACCATCGAAGTTGTGGTCGACCGCTTTAAAGTGCGCGATGACATGGCGCTGCGTTTAGCGGAATCGTTCGAGACGGCGCTGAGCCTTGCTGGCGGTAACGCGGTTGTGGCTGATATGGACGATAAAGACGCAGAAGAAATTGTGTTTTCTGCTAATTTCGCCTGCCCACACTGTGGTTACAGCATCAGTGAATTAGAGCCGCGCCTGTTTTCATTTAACAACCCAGCGGGCGCCTGCCCTACCTGTGACGGCTTAGGCACAAGACAGTTCTTTGACCCCGCACGCGTAGTCGGCAATACCGAATTGAGTCTGTCTGGCGGCGCTATTCGCGGATGGGACAAGCGCAGCTATTACTATTTTCAAATGCTACAGGCAGTAGCAGACCATTATAAATTTAGCCTTACCGCGCCATTTGAAGAGCTCGATAAAAAGCACCAAGACATTGTGCTTTACGGGTCTAAAGGCAAGTCGCTCTCGTTTAAGTACATAAACGAGCGTGGCGACGTGATGGAGCGTAAGCATCCATTTGAGGGCATTATCCCTAATATGGAGCGTCGATATCGCGAGACCGAGTCAAACTCGGTGCGAGAAGAGCTAGCAAAATATTTAAGCCAGCAGCACTGCAGTAGCTGTAACGGCACCCGTCTGCGTGTTGAAGCACGTAATGTATTTATACAAGACACCAACCTGCCAGCCATTGCTGACATGTCGATTGCTGACGCGTACGGCTTTTTCGAGACACTCAACCTTGAAGGCCAACGTGCTCAGATAGCTGAAAAGATTTTGAAAGAAATCATGGACCGCTTGCGCTTCTTGGTAAACGTAGGTCTTAACTATCTTTCTATGTCGCGCAGCGCCGATACCCTATCGGGCGGTGAAGCTCAGCGCATTCGACTGGCAAGTCAAATTGGCGCAGGCTTAGTGGGCGTTATGTACGTGCTGGATGAGCCCTCTATCGGTCTTCATCAACGGGATAACGAACGCTTACTTGGTACGCTTACGCATTTGCGCGACCTGGGTAACACAGTTTTAGTTGTAGAGCACGACGAAGATGCCATTCGCGAAGCCGATTACATTGTAGATATCGGCCCGGGGGCGGGTGTGCATGGTGGTGAGATTATCGCCGAAGGTTCGCTTGAAGATATCAAAAACAGTGAACACTCACTTACTGGAAAATACTTATCCGGTAGAGAGAAGATAGATATCCCCGCAACACGCACGCCGGTAAAAGACGACAAGTGGCTAGAGCTTTTAGGCGCTACCGGCAACAACTTGAAGTCTGTTGATTTGCGTATACCTACCGGTGTAATGACCTGTGTGACGGGTGTATCGGGCTCGGGCAAATCAACGCTGATTAATGACACCTTCTACAAAATTGCGCAGCGCGAGCTGAACAAGGCGACCACGTCTGAACCGGCACCGCATAAGTCGATGACCGGATTAGATCAGCTCGACAAAGTGGTCGATATAGATCAAAGCCCTATCGGCAGAACACCGCGCTCTAACCCAGCGACTTACGCTGGCATTTTCACTCCAATTCGTGAAATGTTCGCCGGTACACAAGAGTCGCGTTCACGGGGTTACAAGCCTGGCCGCTTTAGCTTTAACGTGAAAGGCGGTCGATGTGAGGCGTGTCAGGGTGACGGCGTAATTAAAGTGGAAATGCACTTTTTGCCAGACGTGTATGTGCCTTGTGACGTGTGTCAGGGCAAACGCTATAACCGTGAAACCCTTGAGATAAAGTACAAAGATAAGAACATTCACGAAGTGTTGGAAATGACGGTGGAAGATGCCCGTCAGTTCTTCGATGCTATTCCGGCTATTTCACGTAAATTGCAGACCCTCATGGACGTAGGCTTGTCATACATTCGACTAGGCCAAGCAGCCACTACGTTATCAGGTGGTGAAGCGCAGCGCGTGAAATTGGCGAAAGAGTTGTCAAAAAGAGACACTGGGCAAACACTCTATATCTTGGATGAGCCAACCACCGGGTTGCACTTCCACGATATTAAACAGTTATTAGCTGTCCTTCACAGACTGCGCGATCACGGTAATACCGTTGTGGTTATTGAGCATAACCTAGATGTGATTAAAACCGCAGACTGGATTGTTGACCTTGGACCCGAAGGTGGATCCGGAGGTGGCCAGATTATTGCAGAGGGAACACCTGAGCATGTGGCACAACAAGAAGTTTCACATACAGGTCGATTCCTGAAACCCATGCTCACACAAGCTTGAGCCGGTAACGAAGTAAATCCGTTAGCGTAAAGCGCACCCGTTTTTTATTTTGCTGCTGTGTAATTTACACAGCAGCTTGTAAGAAGTGCGCGTTGACGTTTATTTACACGTTTATCCATGCTGGTCAGAGCTTGTATTGGCAAATCATACGTTACGATGATTTTTGTGTATTTTTGCAGTAAGAATTGCTGGAGCGACAACTAATGAACCAAACGCCGCCATTAGCCTTAGTGAAAACATGGTATCACCTACTGTCATCATCAGAAGACAATGATGTGAAAGCACGCGCACAAGAAATGCTGTTAAAAGCCTTCGAGTCGCCTGAGGCCATCGCGATTTATCTAAAAGAACACAATATCCTTAAGCACTGATCAAAAGAGCCTTAGCGTAATATGGGTTACTACGCTAAGGCTTAGCATTTCTTATCTAAACAAAGTGCGCGATTTTACGCGTGTTTCGCCGCTTGAATAGCTAATCCTTCGCACACCGAGTTGAAAGCGTCATTCTCTAATCGAGGTAAACCGGTAAGTAGGTTTTCATATAGCGCATCAACCACGATTGGCGATAAACTCATACCACCTGTGATCATCACTACTTCTGGCTTTTCACTACTGTTTTCCAAGCATTCCACCACTAGCGCTTTCACTTTATCAAGCCAAGGTTTTAACGCCTTTTTGAGCGAGTCTTGCGAAATCTCCACGTCAAAATCATCTTCGATATAGTGCAGCGGCAAGGTGATGTTCTGCTTGCTCGACAGTAGCTCCTTGGCTAATCGAGCCGAGTTCACCACACGGGCAGACAACTTGTTCTCCTGAACAATAAGCAAGCGTTCTAGTTGGGCTGGCTCTTTAATCACAGACATGGTTTGAGAAATATCTAACCCGTAATCGTCAGAGAAAAAGCGAGTAAGAGCAGGAATGTTATCAACCGCACACATGTCAGAGAAGTACGTGGGAGGAACAGGAAGCCCGTTAATCATCTTAAGGCCCATTCCCATTTCTGGGGCAATAGCCTTAAGCACCAAGCTTTTATCGCAATCCATACCGCCTAAACGTCTGCCTGTTACCGACAGAACATCCTCTTTGCGATCAAGCTGATTGGAACGCTCAGGAGAAAGCTTAATACAGCAAATATCCGTGGTCCCCCCACCAATATCGACAATCAGCGTAGTGGTATCCCTTGGTAGGGTTTGCTCAATTTTATACGCCGCTGCGATAGGTTCATCTAAGAAGTTAACCCCTGAGAACCCAGCTTTCGTCGCCGCTTCAGTCATTATTTGAATGGCCTGCGCGTTCCCTTCTTCACCGCGGGTGCCGTGAAACTTAACAGGACGGCCAATAACTGCATTATTAACAGCCTTGCCTAGCTGTTGCTCTGCACACTGTTTAAAGTACGCCAACTGCTTAGCAATAATACCGATGAACGCTTGTTTTTGGTCGCCGTCTAGCGATGCGCCTAAAAAGTTCTTAGGTGAATAAATAAGACGGCCTTTGTCCGGCATTTTAAGAAAGCGCCTAAACCCTTCTTCACCAAACGCAAACTTGCCGTGCTCTACTAAGCGCAGCAAAGGTATTTCGTCTAGCGACATAGCATGCATCAATTGTGCAATAGCTTTGCGCTGCAAAGCAGGCTTGTTGTGCAAATCGCCGCGCAGCGAGTCGATACGGTCGCTGTACATCGCCTGTTCTTTTGGATCTTTCGCCGAGTAATAGCCGTCCTTCGCCTTATCTATTTGCTCACTGATAACGCGCTGTAACTGCGCCACTTTCGCCTCAACCATGGCATCAGGAGGCGGCGGCAGTTCATCTTCAAAATAGATGAACACCGACGAACGGATTTTATTGCCCTTCTTATCTAACGGGTCAAGTTTGATGTGCTGATGGGCCGTTCCATCAAAATACACAACCTCAGAATTTGATGTACCGTAGTCAATCCCAATCGCAGTCATAGTATGTTCGCTCAAAAAGTTAGAAGCGGATTGTAATGCAAAAGCTTTTTGAGGTCACACCCCCTGTAAGCTAATCAAAACACAACGATTTACCCTAAACACAATCGCTTTTATAAGGGCTACTGCAAACTCCCGCCTATAATGCTAAAGTGGAAATCAAACTTATAACAAAGCCTACAATAATTTATGAGTAATACAGCACCACTTATCACTTCTTTTGACGTGCGTTTTTGCGAAACCGATGCCTTACAACATGTTAGCAATACGGCGTTAGTTACGTGGTTTGAAGCCGCTAGAGAGCCTATTTTCAGAATGTTTACCCCTGAGCTAGACTTACAAAATTGGCCGCTAATTTTAGCCAGCTACAAAGTCGATTTTTTAGCTCAAATTTTTTATGGCAAACCTGTGACGGTTAAAACCTACATTAGCCGGCTAGGCAATAGTGCATTCGACGTGTTTCAAGAGTTATGGCAAGACGATAAGCTGTGCTCAACAGGCATTACCACCATGGTACATTTTGACTATAAAACACAGCGTTCTGCGCCTATTCCAGAGGATGTGAAGTCAGAACTACAGTCACACTTTAAAGAACTACCCACTAAGTAACAAAGCGCAGTACGAGGTCTCCATGAGCGATTTAATTGAAGTTATTGATGATGTGTTACCACCAGAGCTGTGCAAGCAACTCATGGAACGCTTTGAAAGCAGCCCTAATTTGTCTCAAGGCCGAACTGGCGGCGGCGTCGACTTAGACAAAAAGCGCAGCATGGATGTGTCGATAAGCCGCAACCCGGAATTTAAAGACTTATTTCAGCAAGTGATGCAGCACACTGGACAGCAGCTGGTCTCCTACATTGAAAAGTACTATTTTGCGCTTGTTGGGCCCATTGGCTTAACCGTACGCCACCCTAAAACCGGTGAGCCGGTAAAAGTAACCGGAGAGAATTTTGACGAAGTAGGCAAACCCAATTTGGCAAATTTGGTGAATTACCTGTTCCGCGTTGGCGATGTTAATGCACAGCGCTACACCGCGGGCAATGGTGGCTACCCGTACTGGCATTCAGAAGTCTACCCACAGCTTCAACATAACGATGCGCTACATCGCGTACTGCTGTTTATGTACTACTTAAACGATGTGGACGAAGGCGGCGAAACAGAATTTTATTATCAAAACCGTGCGGTTAAGCCCAAAGCTGGCAGAATGGTGATTGCGCCCGCTTATTTTACTCACACGCATCGCGGCCAAATTCCAAAAAGTAACGACAAGTACATTCTAACGTCGTGGCTTCTGTTTAACCGCGCTGAACAGATTTATACGCAGGGCTAGCTTAACGATAACTTCGTGATGATGTGCTCTAGCTCGCTGTACTCATTTTTGTCGATAGGTAAGAAGGGTGCAGGTAAGCTAGGCGTTTCACAATAGCCCAAAATTTCTGCCGCAGCTGCAACCACACGCAAGCCGCCGCCATTGCGCGCAAACATGCTCCATATTCCGCTTAACGCTTGTGACTGAGCCTGTGCATCCACAGCATTACCAGACTGAGCGGCGTCGATAATACGCATTACGGTTCGCGGGAATATTCCCCCTATAACAGAAAGCCAAAGGTCACAACCATCAACCATTCCTGCTGCGCCAAAACTATCACCACTCACGCCTATAGCAATCTGTGCAGGCATTATCTCTCGTAATGATGCTAATCTACGAGCGCCTTCGCTACTGCTTGCTTCAGAGGGTGGGATATCCTTGCTGGAACTATTATCCATTGCGCTTTTGGCAAACGGAGTACCGGGTATTTTAATCGCCCCGATATTCGGTAATTTTCCTATGCGGCGGTATAAATCATCGCTGAAGGTAAAATTAGTCACACGAGGATTTTCGTAAACGCAGATAGGCACAGATGCCTCGTGACTCACTGCCTCATAGAGGCCATACACTTCTTCTTCATTAAGCACTTGATAGGATACCGGTGCCAACAACACAGCATTAACACCTGCTTGCTGCACAGCTTCAACGTTTTTCAGCACGTCATAGGTTCTCAGCGCCCCAACGCCTGCCATAACAGGAATACCATTTGCGTGGTCGACGGCGAGCTTGGCTACATCGTACTTTTCCTCTCGCGTTAGATAAGGGTACAGCCCAGTAGAGCCTATCGCGCAAATTGAATCTACGTTCGCCGAAGCTAAATTATCAACAAGCCCATGAAACGCTTTGTAGTCGATAGTCTCTTGTTTAAATGGGGTAATGGGAAACGCTGATAGCCCTGTAAACACCTGATGTCCTTATTTTAAAACGTTTAATGCTTTCTAACGTTAACGCATTACCTATGCGTTGTCTCTATCCAGCTCGCCGTGACACTTGAGATAGTAGAGGTAACCTTCTTTAGCGTGGTTGTACATTAAAGGCTACCGCTAGAACCCCTCAACCGCCTCACCTTTTAAGCGGTAACCTACTGATGCGATATCGCCTTTCCAACCGTCAGTCGATAATTCGCCGGTTACCCAAATCGCGTCGTAAATATTATCTATGCGCACACCTTCTTCAAATTTTACGTACACTATTTGATTAGACGGCGGCGGTGGTACGTGAATACAGGCTCCGAAATATGGAACAAGTAAAAACTCGGTGGTTAGCTCTGCCGTACCTTCTAGCGGCACGACAAAACCCGGGATTTTCACCCGTTTACCATCAAAGGTATCGACAATCGGCGCGTCAGGCTGAAGCTGACTCATCTCACCATTGTGCTGAACAGCAGGCGGCGCGAGTTCGTTAAAGCCTTCAGGCACTAGGTCTTCCCAGTATACTTCAATGGGAGTCTTATCTGCCAAAGAGTTGAAGGACACAACCATCATTAGTACAGCAAATAATGAGGTTACGGTTTGTTTCAGGTTGTACATACGGGTCTCTTTCAGGTATCTGTTTAGCTTTCTGTTGTGATGCCTAATTTTAGTTATCAATATTCACTTTTAGACCACATACAAAAAGGGCTGGTATTACACCAGCCCTTTGTATCATCAATTTGAAGCAGCGTGAATTATTCTGCTTCGAAACGCGCGATGCTTGCGGTAATTTCTTCTTTTGCAGCTGCAGCGTCTGCCCAACCGTCAATCTTCACCCATTTGCCTTCTTCTAGATCTTTATAGTGCTCGAAGAAGTGCTCGATTTGCTTAAGAAGAAGCGGAGGTACGTCTGCAATTTCTTTAACGTCACGGTAAATAGTAGAAAGCTTGTCTACTGGTACCGCTAGTACTTTTGCATCTTTACCAGACTCGTCTGTCATGTTTAGTACGCCAACTGGACGACACTTGATTACAGAACCCGCAAGTAGTGGGAACGGAGTCATTACTAAAACGTCAACTGGGTCGCCATCTTCTGACAATGTGTTGTTCACGTAACCGTAGTTAGTTGGGTAGTGCATGCAAGTTGCCATAAAACGGTCAACAAATAGCGCGCCAGTGTCTTTGTCTACTTCGTACTTCACCGGGTCAGCGTGTGCTGGAATTTCGATGATTACGTTCACTTCATCTGGTACGTTTTTACCAGCAGAAATAGCACTCAAGCTCATTCTTAGGTCCTTTCAGTAATGGATTAAAAATTTTGGTCGTAAGTATACGGTGACAGCAGCAAAATAAAAACGCTTTACGACCCATGTCGTACTAATCTCTTTATTTTTCGTTAAATTTTGCTGCTTTTTAATAAACAAATGACCCTAAAGGGCCATTTTTTCATTACTTCGCGTTATCGTTGTAGCTTAAACACATTTCAACTTCGTCTTTAGAGCCGATAATACACGGTACGCGCTGATGAATTTCTTCAGGCATAACTTCTAGAATTCGGCCAGTACCGGTTTCTGCTTTACCACCAGCTTGCTCCATCAAAAATGCCATTGGGTTGGCTTCATAAAGCAAACGCAATTTGCCAGGCTTAGACGGGTCTCTGTTATCGAATGGATACATAAAGATACCGCCACGGCAAAGCAAACGATGAATATCACCCACCATTGCCGCTACCCAGCGCATATTAAAGTCTTTACCACGTGGACCTTCTTTACCTGCTAAAAGATCGGCAACATATGCCTGCATTGCCGGTTCCCAATGACGCTGGTTCGACGCATTGATAGAGAATTCTGAGGTTTGCTCGGGCACCTGAATATTCGGGTGAGTAAGCAGGAAACCACCGTGGGTTTTATCAAGCGTATAAATATGCGTACCGCGACCGGTAGTCAGCGCTAGCATTGTAGACGGGCCGTAAAGCACATAGCCTGCAGCTACCATCTGCGTTCCGGGCTGTAAGAAAGCAGATGGGTCGTCTGGTTTCATCCACTGCGGTGCATGGGTGATAGAGAAAATAGTACCGATTAGGCTATTAATTTCAGTGTTTGACGACCCATCAAGCGGGTCGAAGCTTACTAAGTAGTTACCATCTGGGTTACACGGCACAACGTCATCTTCTTCTTCAGACGAAATGGCTTTAACGTAGCCAGATTCCCTTAGCGTGTCTTTCAAAATGTGGTTAGAGATAACGTCGAGCTTTTTCTGTGTTTCGCCCTGTACGTTTTCTGAAAGGGTTGAACCGAGCACGCCAGCAAGTGCGCCTTGACTCACGCGGAAAGAAATTTCTTTACAGCCCGCTAGCAGTGTACGAATGAGCAGAATTAACTCAAGTGGTGCACCGTCTTGTTGCAATTGGGAATTTAAACGTTTCATTGAATGTAAGCCTTTTTTTGTGTGTAGGGTGTTGTGCTACCAGTCGCTCAGCTTTCCTTACCGGCGTTTGTCTGAAGCACACACAGGTTTTAAACCTGTGGTTAGATTGTAACCGTGTTCTTGGGTAAGTGGAACACGCCAGTAAAATGTCATACACACACCATACCAGTTTGCACATCATAGATTCTTAGGTGTTTAGCGTATTACAACGGCTTAAGGCATTTATTGAATGATTAAAATTGAATTATCTATAGGCCACGGGGTTCTGATACAGTACCCCAATAACATGATAATTCATTGAGAATGCGCTATGCATGTACATATTTTAGGCATTTGTGGAAGTTTTATGGGCGGCATTGCCGCTATTGCTAAATCACTCGGCCACAAAGTAACAGGGTCTGATAAAAACGTTTATCCCCCCATGAGCACCCAGCTTGAAGCATTAGGCATCGAGTTGACCGAAGGTTATTGCGAAAGCCAGTTTGATCCAGCGCCAGATATGGTAGTGGTTGGAAACGCGATGTCGCGCGGTAACCCCGCCGTGGAATACGTGTTAAACCGTAATTTGCCCTACACCAGCGGCCCACAGTGGCTGCTTGATAACTTACTAAAAGATCGTTGGGTCATTGGGTTATCAGGTACCCACGGTAAAACGACTACTAGCAGTATGGTCGCATGGATTTTAGAACACGCGGGTCTTAATCCCGGTTATTTGATTGGCGGCGTACCAGAGAATTTTGGCGTATCGGCTCGCGTGGGTGAAAGCCCCTTTTTTGTCATTGAAGCTGACGAATACGACAGCGCATTTTTCGATAAGCGTTCTAAGTTCGTACACTATCGTCCAAAAACCTTGGTAATTAACAACCTTGAGTTTGACCATGCAGATATTTTTGCTGACCTTGGGGCTATTCAAACTCAGTTTCACCACTTGGTGCGCATGGTACCTGAAAACGGGCTTATTCTTACGCCAAACAGTACGCCCGCAATTGAGGATATGCTCAAGAAAGGTTGCTGGTCTTCTCGCCAATCGTTGGGCAAAGAGTGGCATGCAGAACTGTTAAAGAAAGACGGCAGTGAATTCAATGTATTACATAACGGCGTTATCGTCGGAACCGTAGCATGGTCGCTCTTAGGCCAGCACAATGTAGACAATGCATTAATGGCCATAGCTGCCGCCCACCATGCAGGTGTTACCTTACCTGATGCCATAGAAGCGTTATCATTTTTTAAGAATGTTAAGCGGCGTATGGAAGTGAAAGGTGAAGTAAACAACATCACCCTTTATGACGACTTTGCACACCACCCTACTGCAATTGCGACTACACTTGATGGACTGCGCAAGAAAGTGGGTAATGCCCGTATTCTGGCTGTGCTAGAGCCGCGGTCAAACACGATGAAAATGGGCGTGCACAAAGACACGCTGGCAAACTCTTGGCAAAAAGCCGATGAAGTATACCTTTACGAACCTGAAGGCATGGACTGGTCGTTAGTTGAATCGGTAGCGCACAGTAACGCACCTGCCCACTGCTTCAAAGATGTAGAGAAGATCGTTCAAGGCGTTTGCAACGTAGCACAACCAGGCGATCATATTCTTGTAATGAGTAACGGCGGCTTTGAAGGTATTCATGGCCGTATACTCGATGCACTGAAAATGAAGTCCAAACTATAAGAAAGACAGCTTAAAACGAAGTAATACCCGATAAACAAGCTTTGCTATGCTTGTTATCTACAGAGGCTAAACCATGAAACACGACAAGCAAGTCACGCTTGCTATCACAGGTGCATCAGGTGCACCTTACGCGCTAACACTTTTGAAATCGCTGGTTAATGCAGATTTCCAAGTGTACGTACTTATCTCTTCAGCAGCAAAAGTAGTATTTGCCACTGAAGAGAATGTGAAAATCCCCGGGCGTCCCGAAGATGCAGCTGCGTTCTTTACCGAGCATTGCAATGCAAAACCTGACCAAATCAAGGTATTTGGAAAAGAAGAGTGGTTTTCACCGGTAGCGTCTGGCTCGGCTGCTCCGGCTAAAATGGTCGTATGCCCGTGTTCTACAGGTACACTTTCGGCCATTAGTATTGGCGCAAGCGACAACCTGATTGAGCGTGCAGCAGATGTCGTTTTAAAAGAGCGGGGCCAGCTGATTCTAGTTCCCCGTGAAATGCCACTTTCTTCTATTCATTTAGAAAATATGCTCAAGCTTTCGCAAATGGGTGCTACTATTATGCCTGCAGCGCCAGGTTTTTATCACAACCCCAAGACTATCGATGACTTGGTAGATTTTGTTGTGGCGCGCATATTAGATCA
The DNA here is from genome assembly GCF_902705805.1 of Alteromonas alvinellae. NCBI lineage: Bacteria > Pseudomonadati > Pseudomonadota > Gammaproteobacteria > Alteromonadales > Alteromonadaceae > Alteromonas > Alteromonas alvinellae. Next base: position 77,283 of record NZ_CACSIH010000110.1, read on the forward strand.
CCTAGGTATTGAGCAGTCTCTTGTCGCAAGATGGGGCTATCAGTCTTCCAAACATTCTGAGGATTAACCATGTTCGCGTTTGCAAACAGGATTTGCGCAGTTGCGCTGAGCACACTATTTACATTGTGCATTTCATCACCTGCTTTCGGCTGGGGTCAGACCGGCCACCGAGTAACTGGCGCTATTGCCGAGCAATATCTTAGCCCACTTTCTCAGGCCGCAATTATGGATTTGCTGCCACATGGCTCTTTGGCTGAAGCCGCTACCCATGCTGATGAAATGCGCTCTAACCCCAGCGAATTTTGGCAGAAAACGGCCAGTCCTTGGCATTATGTCTCTGTACCTGAGGGCAAGACCTATAAAGACGTTGGCGCACCAAAACAAGGTGATGCGGTTACCGCGTTAAAGCAATTTACTGAAACCTTAAAAAGCGACACAGCCAGCATCGAGGAAAAACGACTAGCCCTTCAGTTTATCGTGCATATCATAGGTGATCTCCATCAACCACTTCACGCTGGAAACGGCACCGATCGTGGCGGAAACGATGTAAAAGTACGCTTCTTTTGGCAAGACTCTAACCTACATCGCGTGTGGGATTCGCAAATGTTAGACCAGCGCGACTTGTCATATTCTGAATGGACTGAATGGCTTACAAAGACCATAAACTCTAAAGATATTCGCAGCTGGGCAACCACCGACCCTATGGTATGGATTGAAGAAAGTACCGCAATTCGCGACACTATTTATCCAGATGACGCCAACAACATGAGCTACGATTATTTATACAATCACCTACCTACTGCCAAAAAGCGTTTGCAGATGGCGGGAATTCGTATCGCTATGTATTTGAACAAGGTGTTTGACGAGGCCAATAAATAGTTTTCGTCAACTCCGAGTTGCTCCAAGGCCGATTAATTCGCCTCACCTAGGTCTCTCTCAGAAATCGCGAAAGTATTGAAAACAAAAACGGAGGCATACGCCTCCGTTTTTTAATTCTTAAAGCAGATAGCTTCTGCTTGCTGTTCAACTTTAATCTAAGTCTAGTGGCTCGGGGGAAAGAATAACGCCCGTGCTATCAGCATATAGGTGGTCTTCGGGTAGAAACGTTACGCCACCAAAGTTAACGGGGACGTCTACCTCACCTATGCTTTCACACTCAGCATTCACAGGGATTGCTGCAACAGCCAACACGCCAATGTCCAATTCGGCAAGGCTATCGACTTCCCGAACACTGCCGTAAATCACAACGCCTTCCCAATCGTTATCAATAGCAATTTGAGCAGATGATGCATCAAATAAAGCACGACGGCTTGAACCACCACCATCTATCAGCAGCACTTTACCCGCACCAGGTTGAGCAAGTACACGGTCAACAAGACCTCTATCTTCAAAGCATTTAATAGTGGTAATTTCACCACCGAAAGAATAACGGCCACCAAAGCTTGCGAAAATTGGATCTACTACGTCTACGCTATCAGCAAACAAGTCGCATAATTCAGATGTGTTGTATTCCATTCTTTTTGCCTTACTAAAATTGAGAAGCGTTGAAGCTCTAAGCTCGTAAAACTTAGCATAGCATTAATTCTTATGATGCAAACGTTTGATTTACCGCGTTTCGTCAAATTTTTCGCATTTGTTTAAAATGCAAGACTTTCCTCTAACTATAGCCAACATGAGCACGTATTTTGCTTTATTCATTTAGCTGAATACTTTTACTAAAAAATTTGTTTAATAACCACTTTCCCCGTTTGAGCAAAGGGTGCATGACTAAAAAGAAACCACGTGAGTTGTCAAAAAAGTTTCTTTTTTCCGTCACCCACTGTTCACAGACACACTTTAGCCTGTGCAGTAATTAATCGATAGGGGACAAGGCAATGTTAATGAAATCCTTGACCAAGTACGACACTGACTTATTTTATCGCCTCTACAAACTGACGCAAAAAAGAGACTGCCGAAGTATTGTGTGGCTATCGAAAACAGGTGACGGCTATTTATACCTCGTCATTGGCATGTTGCTTTGGGCGTTTGAGCCTGAACACGGTGAGCTTTTCCTCTATACAGCGCTGATGGCATATGCGCTGGAATTACCCATTTATGTGCTGCTTAAGAAAATGTTCAAGCGCCCGCGCCCTTGCGATTTTCTAATGAATTTAACAGCACATGTCACGCCGTCGGATAAGTTTTCACTTCCCTCAGGCCATACTGCGGCCGCAACATTAATGGCTTGTATCGTCGCGCACTATTACCCGCCATTTACCTTACTTGCTTACAGTTGGGCAGCACTTATCGGGCTATCACGCGTATTATTAGGTGTACATTACCCTTCTGATGTGGTCGCAGGATCACTGCTAGGCGTAACAATCGCGACACTAAGTATTTCAATTCTGGGGTAGTATGAAATTATTGTATGGTGTGCAAGGCACCGGAAATGGGCATATTGCCCGAGCACGAATTATGGCCGCCGCACTAATGCAGCGAGATGACATTAGCGTTGACTTTATTTTCACCGGCCGCGCCCCTGAAAAATATTTTGATATGGAAGTGTTCGGAGAATACCGAACATACAAAGGACTTAGTTTCATTACGAAAAGTGGACGAGTAGACAAATGGTCTACGGTGAAAGAAGCCAACATTCGTCAGTTAAATAAAGATATAAAAGCATTCGATACTCGCGATTACGACTTGCTGGTTAACGACTTTGAACCGGTAACGGCGTGGGCAGCTAAAAAGCAAGGCTTACCGTCTATTTCTATCAGCCACCAAGCGGCGTTTGCTTATAACGTGCCGAAAAGCGGGAATACCATATTTGATACCTTGCTCATGAAAATGTTTGCGCCTACGGATCTACAGCTAGGCGTGCATTGGTATCATTTCAATCAGCCTATCATCCCGCCTTTCGTTGCTGAAAAGCCAATAACATCTTCAGGTAATGGCCATGTTTTGGTGTACCTACCGTTTGAAGAAATCGAAGATATTCAGCAAATGCTTGAGCCGCTAAGTGATCAAGTATTTGAGTGTTTTCATCCTAATATTGATGAAGCAAAGGAAACGGGCCACATTCATTGGCACCCTACGTCCAAAAAGCAGTTTCAAAAAGCACTTCAGCACGCCAGTGGAGTAATTGCTAATGGCGGCTTTGAGCTCTCGAGCGAAGCACTTCAGTTAGGCAAAAAACTACTCATTAAGCCCTTACATGGCCAGTTCGAGCAACTGTCCAACGTACTAACCCTGAATAAACTGGATTTATGCCAGACCCTTTTTCAACTCGACACCGATATTGTAGAAGAATGGCTTGAGGCGCCCGAGAACGAAGCGATAGCCTTTCCAGACAATCCAAACATACTCATCGACTGGCTCAAAAATAAAGACTTTTCTGACACCAAGAGCCTATGCGATACACTTTGGAAAAACGTTCAATACGGCGATAAAACACAAGAACGATTATTGGCTCTTGCAATTTAACACCGCAATGCGATGATAGCGGCATTTGTCGTATTCTTTGCGGGATCTTTCGTGCTTAAAAAGTCTGTTGTTTTCTTGCTAACACTCTCAGCATTGTGTGGCTGTGGGTACAAAGGGGCGCTCTACATTCCTGACGCGCCTGCACAAAACACATCTGCTGAACCAGCGTCTTCTAATGATGTAGAAGCTGAGGCTTCATCAAGCGCCAACACCCCATCCCCCGCAACTACTTCTGGAGAGCTGAACTAGTGGATTTTTTCGCCTACAGCCAAGGTCAGCTGCATGCTGAACAAGTAGCTGTTTCTGATATTGCTGCCCAGCACGGAACGCCGGTTTATATTTATTCACGCGCAACATTAGAGCGTCATTGGCATGCCTTTAACGACGCTATCGGTGAACACCCTCACCTTGTATGTTACGCGGTAAAAGCGAATTCGAACATCGGTGTATTAAGCGTTCTAGCCAAATTAGGTTCAGGCTTTGATATCGTTTCAGCAGGTGAACTGGCTCGCGTCATCGAAGCCGGTGGCGATGCAAGTAAGGTGGTATTCTCAGGCGTTGGCAAAAAGCACGATGAAATTCGTTATGCGCTAGAACAAGGCATCATGTGTTTCAACGTAGAATCAGAGCCAGAGCTTCATCGAATTAACCAGGTTGCGGGCGAAATGGGCGTGAAAGCCCCTATTTCACTGCGAATAAACCCTGATGTAGATGCCAAAACCCACCCTTATATTTCGACAGGGTTGAAGGCGAATAAATTCGGTATTGCCCGCGAACGAGCGCTTGTTACCTATGAATTAGCCGCTTCCCTGCCTAACCTAAATGTGGTTGGTATGGACTGCCATATTGGCTCACAGCTCACTGAAATCGGTCCGTTTGTAGATGCGCTAGAGCGTCTACTTCTGCTTATTGACGAACTAGCAGAGCGCAACATCATTATTGAGCACTTAGATGTAGGTGGTGGTCTTGGCGTGACTTATAACGACGAGCAACCGCCTCACCCTAAAGCCTATGCACAAGCCATGGCTGAGAAAATGGTAGGCCGTGAAAACCTTAAGTTAATCCTTGAACCTGGTCGAGCTATTGCAGCTAACGCAGGTATTTTGGTCACTGAAGTTGAATTTATAAAAGAAGGTGAAGAAAAGAGCTTTGCCATTGTCGATGCTGCAATGAACGATTTATTGCGCCCTGCGCTTTACTCAGCATGGCAAAAGATTATTCCCGTAAAGGAAGGAAGCACGGCAACGCCTCGCACCTATGACGTTGTGGGCCCTGTGTGTGAAACCGGTGACTTTATAGGAAAAGACCGCGAATTAGCCATTGAACCTACCGATTTACTTGCAGTTCGCAGTGCCGGTGCCTATGGTTTCGTTATGGCGTCAAACTACAATAGCCGCTGCCGTCCAGCCGAGATTATGGTAGACGGTGACAAAGCAATTGTGGTTCGCGAAAGAGAAAAACAAAAAGATCTCTGGCAAGGTGAGTACAAACTTCCGTAAACTAGAAACAAACTAACAAGATAGATGCGCGTTTAATGCAGGTTCAATTTTCTAAAATGCACGGGTTGGGTAACGATTTCATGGTTATTGATAACGTTACTCAAAACGTCTTTTTCTCTAAAGAAAAAATTCAGCAATTAGCTAACCGAAATTTCGGTATTGGCTTCGACCAGCTGTTGATGGTAGAACCACCGTACGACCCTGAACAAGACTTTCACTATCGCATCTTCAATGCTGACGGCTCAGAAGTGGAGCAATGCGGCAACGGCGCACGTTGCTTTGCACGATTTGTTAAGCAAAAAGGCCTTATTAATCGCAACAAAATAGTGGTAAGCACCAAAGCAGGTAAGATGGTGCTGTATTTAGAGAAAGACGGCCAAGTGACCGTTAATATGGGCAAACCAGAGTTTGAGCCTGCGAATATTCCACTTACAGCCAACAAGCAAGAGAACACCTATATTTTGCGTGTGGGCGAACGCACCTTGTTTATTGGATCAGCGTCAATGGGTAACCCCCATTGCGTAATGGAAGTTGACGACGTTGATACGGCCGATGTAGCCGAAATTGGCCCGCTTGTTGAAAAACACGAACGCTTTCCCGAGGGCGTAAACGTAGGCTTTATGCAAATTATCAACGAGTCACATATCAAACTTCGCGTATTTGAACGTGGTTCAGGTGAAACTTTAGCCTGCGGCAGCGGAGCATGTGCAGCAGTTGCAATTGGGCAAATACAGGGTAAATTAGGTAAAGACGTACGGGTAGACTTGCCCGGGGGCAGTTTACGTATACGCTGGCCAGGCCCAGATAACGTGTTAAAAATGACAGGGCCTGCCGAACACGTATATGACGGACATATAAATTTATGAGCGAAGTATCAGGGCAATCTAACGCCACGCAATTAATTGAGCCATTTAACGACAAAACGGAATTGTCGAGTGCTGATGTGCGCGCGTTCTTACTACAAAACCCTGAATTCTTTTCCGAGCATGCCGATCTTCTCGAAAAAATTAAGCTACCTCATGAACACAAAGGCAGTGTGTCGCTCGTTGAAATTCAAAGTGACCAGTTAAGACAAAAAGTTAGACAGCTTAACTTTAAGCTTAATCAGCTGGTTACCATCGCTAAGCAAAACGAAAAAATATATCGCGTTTATACCGACTTAAACGTGCAGTTACTACGTTGCGAAAGTGTTGCTGAAGTACAGTTTACGTTAGAAGATATATTACAAGAGCGTTTACAGTTGTCCTCTGCGGTGATCAAAAGCTTTAAAGGCCCCCATGCTATTCCTGAACTGCAACAACGTTTGTTCACGGAAAAGCGCTTTAAAAATACCAACTTTTTCTTTGGCCGTTTGTCACAGCACGAACGCCAGCTGCTTTTCGGAGAAAGCCCTGCGGAGTCTGTAGCGCTAATGCTGCTTGGTGACAACCGTGAACTCGGTATTTTAGGCATTAGCAGCAGTGATGCCAGCCACTTTACTCCAGACATGGATACTCTGTTGCTTCAGCAACTTCAGCAAGTGCTTAATATCATCTTGCCTGAAATGATGGGATATTAGGTGAAGTGTCTACGGACGCCTTAATCAGCGAACCCTGCCAGCAATGGCTAGATAAGTTTCTGCTTCATTTGCAGGTAGAGCGTGGTTTATCTCTACACACCATCAAAAATTATCAGCGCCAGCTAACCGAAGTGGCTAAGCTACTTGGGCTTTACGAGTGGTCCGGACTTACACCAAGTGATATAAAGCGAGTTATGGCTGATGCAAAAATGTCTGGCCACAGTCCACGCAGCATTGCGCTGAGACTTTCAGCATTACGAACCTTCTGTCAATACCTTATCGACCACCAGCAGCTATTTAGCAACCCTGTAGAGGGCATTCAAGCTCCTAAACAGGGAAAGCCGTTACCCAAGCAGCTTAGCGTAGATGAGATGCAGCAGCTGCTTAATGCTTCACCTCGAAGCAGTGACGACGATGAAGGCATGCAGTTAAGAGATGTAGCCATGTTTGAGCTACTTTATGGGTGCGGTCTACGTTTGAGTGAACTTACCGGGCTTAATTTATCCGACTGTTTAAAAGACGGTACGGTAAAGGTCATGGGTAAAGGGAGTAAACAGCGAATACTGCCACTAGGTCGACATGCGCAAAAAGCCCTTAATGCTTGGTTAAAAGTTCGGCCAGCTTACGCTTCCCCGTATGAAAGTGCGGTTTTTGTAAGTAAACGCAAAACCCGAATATCGAACAGGCAAGTCGCCAATCGCTTAGATAAAATGGCGCAAGAGCAGTCCCTATCGCAAAAAGTAAGCCCTCATAAACTGCGCCATTCTTTCGCTACTCACGTATTAGAATCAAGTGGTGATTTGCGTGCGGTTCAAGAACTGTTAGGTCACGCTAACTTGTCGACAACACAGGTTTATACCCATCTCGACTTCCAGCACCTCGCCAACGTATACGATGCGGCTCATCCGCGCGCGCGAAAAAAATAACGCTCACTTAAGGTTTTACCATGCAGTTTTTCCGGTCTATTAACAACGTCGAGGCGATGACCTTCGACCTTGACGACACCCTTTATAATAATGAACCTATTATTCGACGCGCAGAGCAAGCCCTTCAAGCGCATATTGCTAGGCATCATAAGGACGCTGCGGCACTGTCGTCACAAGATTGGCAGGCATTAAAGCGAGCAGCCATTAAAAAGGACTCGCGCTTAGCCTCTGACATGGGGCAGCTTCGCCGTGTAGTGCTTACCGCAGCACTTTCTAACACCACACCTGAAAAATTAACAACAGAGTTAAACAACGACCGTGAACTTAGTGATGCAGTAGAGGCGTGCTTTAACTGCTTTTACGACGCAAGAAGCGACTTTGAATTGGCTGACAATGTACACGCAGCCCTCAAGGCTGTAAGTAGTCAATTACCGCTTATCGGCATTACTAACGGTAATGTAAACGCAGAGAAAATAGGTATTGATGGGTACTTTGAAACCATTCTTCACGCCAGTACAACACGACCGATGAAACCAGCCCGCGATATGTTCGATGAAGCGGCTGCACGTTTACAAATTGCGCCGAAGCATATTCTTCACGTGGGCGATAACATTATAAAAGATGTCCAAGGTGCAATTAACGCTGGCTATCAAGCAGCATGGTTTGCCTGTAACAGACCAATGATACTAGCCAATGAGCCCGTCAGCGTACTTCCCCACGTCGCACTAGACAACCTCAACGAGTTAACCCACTTCCTATGAATAATGGGGTCAGAGTCGGGACTCTGACCCAAAGCTTTAGTTGTCTTCTAGTACGTTTTGGCGCATGGATTCACATGGGCTTTGACAAACCGGTCTCCCCACTACCTTGGCTGGTACACCCACCACGGTAACGTGGGCTGGTACGCTATTCAGTACAACGCTACCTGCGCCTACTTTTGAGCCCTCGCCGATTTCGATATTTCCTAGAATCTTGGCACCTGCGCCAATTAACACACCCTGGCGAATTTTAGGGTGGCGGTCGCCCGACTCATTACCGGTACCACCCAATGTAACGCTCTGCAAAATAGATACGTTGTCTTCAACTACTGCAGTTTCGCCCACTACAATGCCAGTTGCGTGGTCAAACATGACGCCTTTACCTATACGCGCAGCAGGGTGGATATCGACACCAAAGCTTGCCGAGTTGCGGCTTTGTAAGAATAAAGCAAGCTGATGACGACCGTGCACCCAGAGGTAATGCGCCATTCTATGCACCTGCACAGCATGGAAACCTTTGAAGTGCAGTAAAGGAGTAAGGTAGTCGTTCACTGCGGCATCCCGCGCCTTAATCGCCATTATGTCAGCAATAGCCGCTTCGCTGATGCCTGGCTCTAGCAAATAAGCTTCGTCGAACACCTCACGTATAGCAATCGCAGGCATAACGTCATCTGCCATTTTGTTTGACAGAATGAAGCTTAGCGACGATTCAAAATTATGATGAGCAAGAACACTGGCGTGCACATAGCTAGATAGCAATGGTTCGTTGTCAGCAACAATTTGCGCTTCTTGTTTGAGCGTCGACCAGAAATCGATGGGCGTAGAAAGTGCGGTCATAAGCATGTCCCGTTAGTGTGCTGTTTTTATGCCAATGTACGTCGTAAAAAAGTTGGGGCCGTGTGCTTTTTTCAGTTTGCCTAAAATGGCTTAACTCTTTTGCTAACACTCGCCTTGTTTGAAAGTGCGGAGGTAGCAACAGTAAAAGAACAGAAAGTTTACCTGAGTTTGGCGTGATGCAATACCGATGTAATACCTGCCAAGCGTATAATTCGATCAATTTATCGTATTAATTCGTTATAGCTAATAACTGTATCTTTCATACGTGCACTTATGAGCTTTTCTTTAACCACTCTAGGCTCCTTCACTATTCAATTTAGAGCAGTTAAATCGCTCTTATTTTACAAAAAAGGGCTAAAAACTGGACTGTATAAATTAACAGGCAGGTGGCATAATAGCGCGCTGCTGAATGTATAACACTATCAACTAACAGGTACCACACTATGGATGTATCTCGACTGCTAGACGAGCTAAACGACAAACAGCGTGAAGCAGTAGCAGCCCCACTATCTAACGCCCTAGTTTTGGCTGGCGCGGGCAGTGGTAAAACCCGCGTATTAGTGCATCGCATTGCGTGGTTAATGGAAGTCGAAAACATCGCCCCTTTTTCTATTTTGGCAGTAACCTTTACCAATAAAGCAGCCAAAGAAATGCGCGGCCGAATAGAGTCGTTGATGGGTCGCAGCCTGCACAATATGTGGATTGGTACCTTCCACGGGCTTGCGCATCGCTTGCTACGCGCGCACCATGCAGAAGCCAACTTGCCTGAGAATTTTCAGATAATTGATTCGGACGATCAGTATCGACTTATTCGCCGCATTCTGAAGGCCATGAACCTGGACGAAAAGCATTGGGCGCCTCGTCAAATTCAGTGGTACATAAATGGCAACAAAGACGAAGGCTTGCGCCCTCAGCACATTGAAACCCACGGCGATCATATTCAAAAGACCATGCGCGAAGTCTATGCGGCATATCAAGACGCTTGTGACCGTTCAGGCTTGGTAGATTTTGCTGAACTGTTGCTACGCGCACATGAATTATGGGCTAAAAACCCAGAAGTATTAGCCCACTATCAACGTCGTTTCCGTGCAGTGTTGGTTGACGAATTCCAAGATACCAACAATATCCAATATGCATGGCTTCGTATGCTGTGTAGTGGTGGTAATAATAACATTATGATTGTTGGCGACGACGATCAGTCTATTTACGGCTGGCGCGGCGCGAACGTAGATAATATTCAGCACTTTCTGAAAGACTTCAACGAGCCTACTACTATTCGCCTTGAGCAGAATTACCGCTCTACAGGAAACATTCTTAAAGCGGCGAACACGGTTATCGACAACAATACGGGTCGTTTAGGGAAAGAACTTTGGACAGAAGACGCGCAAGGCGAGCTTATTTCTGTATATGCGGGTTTCAACGAACTAGATGAAGCGCGCTTTATTGTTTCGAAAATCAAAGATTGGCTTAATCAAGGCAACGCCCTTACTGATACCGCTATTCTTTATCGAAACAACGCCCAGTCTCGAGTACTGGAAGAAGCCTTGCTACACGAAGGGCTGGCGTATCGCATATACGGCGGTCTGCGCTTCTTCGAGCGCCAAGAAATTAAAGACGCCCTTGGCTATATGCGCATGGTTAGCCACCCGCACGATGACGCTGCTTTTGAACGCGTGGTTAACACCCCAAGTCGCGGTATTGGTGAGAAAACCTTATCGCAAGTGCGCGACACCGCGCGAATGCACAACTGTTCAATGTGGCAGGCGTGTCAGTTGCTCATTAATGAAGGTGGCTTCAAAGGCCGCGCGCTAAACGCAATGCAAAGCTTTGTGTTGCTAATTACTGAGCTAGAACAATCCACGTTAGATGAGCCCCTTGACCAACAAGCCGATAAGGCTATTCGCCAGTCTGGTCTGTACGCCATGTACCAAGCAGAGCGCGGAGAAAAGGCCCAAGCACGTCTAGAAAACTTAGAAGAATTGGTTACTGCATGTAAAACTTTTATCGTGCCTGAAGAAGCCGAAGAAATGTCGCCTCTGGCAGCCTTTCTAGCTCATGCGTCGCTGGAAGCGGGTGAAACCCAGGCGGATAAAGACCAGGACGCCGTCCAGATGATGACCATACACACCGCCAAAGGCCTTGAATTTCCGCTGGTATTCTTAGCAGGTGTAGAAGAAGGCATGTTCCCTAGCCAAATGACTAACGACGAGCCAGGTCGAATGGAAGAGGAACGCAGACTTTGCTATGTTGGTATGACCAGAGCAATGCAAAAGTTGTATATTACTTATGCAGAAAGTCGTCGACTCTATGGCCAAGATAAGTATCATACTGCTTCTCGGTTTATTCGCGAAATGCCAGCAGACTGCGTTGAAGAGGTTAGGCTGAAATCGACTATTTCGCGGCCCGTGCACAACCGCTTTAGTCAGGCAACCTCGCACGCCAGTTTTGAAGAAACGGGCTTTAGTTTAGGTGAGCGAGTTGTACATCGTAAATTTGGCGAAGGGATCGTACTTAACTACGAAGGGAGTGGTGAGCACGGTCGAGTTCAAGTAAACTTCGACGAATTTGGCAGCAAATGGCTGGTACTTGCTTACGCAAAGCTGGAGAAAGCGTAACATTATTAATAGGCAAGGTAGCCTAAACCTAAGTTGAAATGTATGCAGCAACACGTGCTGATCATCGAAAATGGTGAAGGCAACCTTGAACTTATAGCGAAATTAGTACGCCGGGCAGGTCTTACCCCCGTTGGCGCGACGTCGCTGACAGAAGGCAAAGCACGGTTTTCGCAAAATATGCCGGAAACCTTTCTGTGTGCTATTGTTGCATACTCGCTTCCCGATGCACCAAAAGGCGAAGCCATCGACTTTACGGTTGAGTCTTTCATTCCCACCATTGCTACAACAGAAAGTTTAGATAGCGCTATTCGCGATAAAGTCCTAGAACGTGACGTTGTCGATTACATTCCCAAAGAAAATTCGCAGAACTACGACTACCTCAATCGTCTTATTAGCCGATTAGAAAAAAACAAGTCTACTGGTGTCGTCGTGGTAAGCACTAATCGGGTGTTGCGCTCAAAAACCGTTTCATTACTTCAGCGCCATAATTTTATTGCGTTTGAATGCTTAACGGCTACAGACGCTATGCAATGCTTGTCTGAACACAAAAACGTACGTCTTGTTATCACTGACAACACGTTGCCTGATATGACAGGCACGCACTTTGTCGCCAGTTTAAGAAAAGCCTTTTCGAAAGAGCAGCTGGCAATTATGGGCGTTGCTGGAGGCAAAGGCATGTTAATGTCTGCGTACTTTATTAAAAGTGGTGCAAATGACTTCTTGCGAGTGCCCTACTGTCATGAAGAGTTCTTGTGTCGCGTGATGCAGAACGTAGAATATATTGAGAGCGTTGAAGAAATTCGCCGTGTGGCCAACACCGACTATTTAACAGGTTTGCCTAACAGGCGCCACTTCTTCTACATGGTTACTGTACAACACCAAAACCTGTCTGAGGATCACGCTCTCGCCCTTATTGACCTAGACTTTTTCAAATCGATAAACGATACCCATGGCCATGACGCCGGTGACATTGTGCTAAAAGCCATGGCGGCCCTTATTGAGTTTTATTTTCCAGACGAAATTATTTCCCGCTTTGGTGGCGAAGAGTTTTGTATATACATGCCGTCAACACCACTAAAAGAAGCCTGTGAGCGTTTAGACGACTTCAGAAAAGTGGTGGAAGCGGAAATTATTCAGCTGCCTAAAAGCGACATTAAAGTGACCTGCAGTATTGGGGTAAGTGGCGCCCACACTCAGCGCGTAGATAAGCTACTAAGCCTTGCCGACAAGCAGCTTTACGCCGCCAAAAATAGTGGGCGTAACCAAGTGAAGTGCGAACCACCAGATGTTCCTCAGCAAGAGCAAGCTTCACTGCTTTAGCTTTTCACTCAATCAACCGCCGCTTAGCTGTCCGACGTTTAATTAAAGACTTGTGCGCAAAAGCCCCTACTCCACCGCTAGCTTTCGCGCTTTACGCTGACTGCGGTAATTAACTAGCGAGTCGGCACTAAACAAGATAAGCGCAAACCACACAAAGCCGAAGGTTACCAAGCGCGACTCTTCAAGCGGTTCGCCGTAAAGGTAAACCGCCAGAATGAACATAAGCGTAGGGCCAATGTACTGAAAAAAGCCCAGCGTTGAATACATAATGCGCCTTGCTGCAGCGGTAAAACAAAGTAGTGGCGCGGTAGTTACAATGCCAGCCGCTAAAATAAGGGTATTTAGCGTGGCGTCGTTATTAAATAAGTTACTGTACTCAGAGCCAAAGAAAACCCAGTAAATAATAGCGAATGGCGAGAGCATTAAAGTTTCAATGAATAGGCCGGGTAGCGAGTCTACAGCCACTTGCTTGCGCAATAAGCCATATACGCTAAAACTTCCCGCAAGCACCAGGGCAATCCACGGCACGTGGCCGTAAGAGAAAATAAGAATAGCCACGCCAATAACGGCAAGCCCAACGGCTACACGCTGTAAGTTACGCAACCTTTCACCTAAGAAAAGTCGCCCTAAAAATACGTTGATAAGAGGGTTGATGTAATAGCCAAGGCTTGCATCAAGAATATGGTCGTTATTAATTGCCCAAATAAACAAGAGCCAATTCGCCCCGAGTAACAACCCTGCAACGAATAAAATCTGCATAACGCGCTTATTGCGAAGGGCGGCGCCCACTTTGGGCCACTGCTTTAGCGCGGCTATAAGCCCAACCAACAGCACCACAGACCAAATTACCCTGTGCATTAGGATTTCAGTAGCCGGCAATACCATCAACTGTTTGAAATAAACAGGTGCAACACCCCACATGCTATATGCGGCAATTGCACAAATAACGCCGACTTGAGCGGCACTGGCTTGCTTAGACAAGACTGACTCCAACGAAATTCGGGGGAAGAAGGCGCGTATTGTTTATCAGGTTAAGTGAATACACAACCCTTAACGCTTTCCAATGCGGCAAAGGACGTGTAACAAGCGGCATAATTAATGAAACGTAATTAACAAAAAATGAAAAAGCCCCACTAAATGTGCTCATTCAATGGGGCCTAAGATGCGTTCGTCATGAAAAAACAGGACAATGTTTTTCGCGGGAATGGTGCTACAGCAGAAACAGTGTGCCCAAACCTAAGAATGCTACAAAGCCTACAATGTCGGTTACGGTAGTCAAAATGACCGACCCCGACAGCGCAGGGTCTATTTTCAGCTTGTCCAATATTACAGGCACAAATACGCCTGCAAGTGCGGCAGCTACAATGTTGAACAGTATGGCCAAACAGATAACCAACCCTAACATGGCATCGGTAAACCAGAAATAAGCAACAACGCCAATTACTAAGGCCCAAATCACGCCATTAACGCCGCCTACTTTAAGCTCTTTCACCATCAGCGCTCGTAAGTTGGCAGGCGTGACCTGCCCCAACGCCAAGCCGCGTACAATCAGGGTTAGCGTTTGACTACCTGCAATGCCTCCCATACTTGCCACTACCGGCATCAGTACCGCAAGGGCAACCACTTGTTGAAGGGTGCCTTCGAACAATCCAATAAACCACGAAGCTAAAAATGCGGTAAGCAAGTTGATGCCAAGCCAAAGGGCACGATTTTTCGCACTTTTCGCCACAGGCGAGAATAAATCTTCGTCCTCATCCATACCGGCCGAAGCCATCACTTGGCGTTCGTAAAACTCGTTGACCAACTCACTTGCAGAGGTCACATCTAATCGGCCGAGAAGCTTGTTGTTTTCGTCAACTACCGGCAGCGACGCAAGCCCAGAACGTTGAACAAGTAGCGACGCATTCATTGTGTCGTCAGCCCCTTGAATGGTCGTCACACTTTCTTCCGACAAGTCGAATAGCGACACGTGATCTTGCGCATTGAAGAGGTGGCTAATTTTAACCAGCGCGGAAAATTGACCTGAGCGGTTAACCAAAAAAATGCTGTCACAATGCTGAGGTATGTCACGTCTTAATAAGCGTAGCCCTTCGCGCACTTTCGCGTTCGAAGGTAACACTAACTGCTCGTGGTTAACCCAGTGCCCTATTTGGTTATCGGGGAATTGTGTCGCTTCTCTGAAGTACTTACGCTCTTTAGAATCAAGTGATTCATAGGCCATATCGACAAGCCGTTTTGGCAATGAATCGAGTAGTTCCAGTAAATCTTCTGCGTCAATATCAGCAAAAATAGACGCCCATTCGTCGTGCGGCGTATTGTCGATAAGAATTTCACGGGGGTCGCTACGCATCTCAACCAATACGTCGAGCTTACGGTCGCGAGGAATGCCTTCCCATACCGCCAAACGTTTTTCTACGGGCAACGATTCTAACAGTGATGCGATGTATACCTCGTCTTGTCCCGCAAGGGTGGCTAACAAGGTCGCCGGATCGTCACCCATACTTTCGGTAACAATCTCTTCAATTAAATCTGGTAATGGCTCTGCCATGCTACACCTCCCGTTAATACCGCTCACTTCCTTTACACAACGTCACAACAGGCATTGTGGGATGATGCAAACCTATTAAGACACTGCTATCCCAGCATATACGTACCCGTGCCAAAGGCTATATGATCGCCTTTTTCGTTGTGCAATTCCATTCTACAAACCACTAATTTACTGCCCTTGCGTATAATCGTGGCTGTCGCAACAAAGCGCTCGCCTCTTCCCGGCCTTAAGTAGTCAACGCGCATATCGACCGTGCCCATGGTGGGCAATCTAACTTGAAGGTCCGCAAGGTGTTCACGTGCGGTTTGTTTGATGGTTTCTACAATTGAAACTAAACCACCGATGGTGTCTAGCATAGTCGCTGTTACACCGCCGTGTAGGATTTTTTGCATTGGATTGCCGGTTAGCGCTGGTTGCCAATCAAGGTGCAGGGAGATCTGTGTATCCAGCCCCTCTCCTTCGGTAACAAATTCCAAGCCCAGCAACTGGTTAAACGGCATAGTATCACGAAAAAGCGCAATTACATGTTTAATCATTAGTTCGTGGTTTAGTGTTTTGCTGCCCTTAGCTTCGTCTTTATTAGTCGTTTTGTTATCCACTCGCTTTCCTTGATGAATTGATATTTGTAATGTGCTTATAAGCAACATTACTACCGAAAGTAAGTTTGACGGAAATTCATCCAACCAATGATGTTGAATCAAAATAAATTATAAGAGCTGCTGCCCCTCTGCTCAGGACTATCGCTGAATTTTAGTCTAGTTTTTTAAATTGCCCCGTGAAGACGTCGCCAAAAACGCGTAAAATCCAGCGCCATGACAACTGCAATAGCTCCATCAGAATTAGCGCCAGAAACGCAACGTGTAAAAACACCAGAAACCGTCTTAAAAGATGTATTTGGTTACGATGCTTTTCGCGACGGTCAAGGCGAAGTTATTCACCAAGTATGTGAAGGTAAAGACGCACTCGTTTTGCTTCCAACAGGTGGAGGCAAGTCGCTCTGCTATCAAATTCCTGCGTTAGTGCGCCAGGGCACCGCTATTGTTGTGTCACCGCTCATATCGCTTATGCAGGACCAAGTAGAACAGCTTAAAGCACTGGGCGTAAAAGCTGCTTATCTCAATTCAACGCTAGAAGCAGACGAACAAGCGCGCATAAATGACGCACTGCAAGCTGGCAAACTGGATTTGCTGTACGTGTCGCCTGAGCGTTTAATGCAGTACTATTTTCAGCAGTCGCTGGCACACGCCGACATTGCCTTATTTGCCATTGATGAAGCGCACTGCGTTTCCCATTGGGGGCACGATTTCAGGCAGGATTATCGCGCTCTGGGGCAAATAAAGTCTCGCTTCCCCTCTATTCCTGTTATTGGACTCACAGCGACTGCAGATTCGGCCACCCAAGCAGACATACTGACGCAGCTAAACCTTAACGACCCGCTGGTTTATAAAGGCAGCTTCGACAGACCCAATATTCGCTACCGCGTAATGAGCAAGTACAAAGCCTTTGACCAAGTTGTTGCTTACGTAAAACAGCAAGAAGGTAGCGGCATTATTTACTGTAACAGTCGCGCGAAAGTCGACGACCTGCACGCTAAATTATTCAGACAAGGCTTTCGCTGTGCGGCCTATCACGCAGGTATGGATAACGACGAGCGAGAGTTGGTACAGCGCCAGTTCCTTAACGACAAAATTGATATTGTGGTGGCCACCGTTGCCTTTGGCATGGGTATCAACAAATCGAACGTGCGTTATGTGGTTCACCACGACGTTCCGCGCAGTGTTGAAAGCTATTATCAGGAGACCGGCCGAGCGGGGCGAGACGGCCTAGAGTCTGAAGCTTTACTATTATTTGACGAAAAAGACGCAGCCCGTGTAAAACAGTGGATAGAGCAAGGGGAAATAGCCGAGCGCAACCAAATAGAGTTACAAAAATTTGCGGCTATGGAAGCTTTTTCAGAAGCGCAAACCTGTCGTAGACAAGTACTCCTGAACTACTTTTCGCAGTTCAGCGACAGCGCCTGTGGCAACTGCGACATTTGCCTAGACCCACCTAAGATGATCGACGGTTTGGTGATTGCACAAAAAGTACTGTCGTGTGTACTTCGGCTCTCACAGCAAGCCTCTAGCCAGTATGTCATTGATGTGTTGCGAGGCAAGCAGCTTAGGCGCCTTCAGGAAGCAGGCCACCACCAGCTTTCCACGTACGGCATAGGTAAAGATAAATCGGATAGCTACTGGCACAACATTATCAACCAGCTTGTTCATAAAGGCCTTATACGCGTTGATATTACCGCCCATGCCGCATTGCGCTTAACCGAGGCCGCTCGGCCTGTGCTAAAAGGTGAAGTAGCGGTTCAGCTTGCCGTTCCGCGGCTTGAATTTAAGCCCGACAAGAAAAAAGCAAAACAAGCGCCTGCAAACTACGACCGAACGTTGTTCACTCGTCTTAAGCACTTACGCAAAGTGTTGGCCGAAGAAAATGAAGTGCCGCCGTATGTGGTATTTAGTGACGCCACCTTAGTGGATATGGCGTGTAAACTCCCCACTACGCACAACACCTTGCTTGATGTAAGCGGCGTAGGCCAAACCAAACTCGAACGCTATGGTGATGCCTTCATTCAGCTTATTGATGATTACATAAATCGAGAGCACTGAGGGCTTGCAGGCCAACTAGATTCTGTTTTCCAGCTGGCCGCAGGGTTTGCACAAAGTAAAAGTGCACGCAGTAGAGATAAACACACTAGGCGTAAGCGTATTCTCCCCCTTTCTCAAGCGCCGCTTTGTAGGCTTCTCTGGCATGAACTCGTTTTACGTAACCTTGAATGGCAGTAAAGTCCTTCGCACGCCCGCTGGCCACCAACGACTCTAACGGAAATATCATTTGAACATCAGCGCCACTGGGTGCGTCACCCGCAAACCAGGTATTTTTCGATAAGTAAGATTCCACATAGCGTAAGCTCTGCGCTAAATTAGGGCCATAATAGGCATTTAAAATACCGTCTATCAGTTTGTTAGTAATTGGCTTAATAAAGAAAGGCTTCGAACCTTTTTGACGCGCTTTCTCCAGCACTAAGTTTGCCACTAGTGGCGGCATTAGCGAACCTTCAGCGAAATGCAGCCAAAACCAATACTGTTGAAGTGCCTCTGGGTCTTGAGGTACAGAAAATGCGTCTGTAGCGTGGTGGCGAACAAGGTATTCCACAATAGCACCAGACTCGGCAATGGCACCGTGCGGCGTAGTAAGCACCGGAGAGCGTCCCAGTGGATGAACAGCGCGCAATGAATCCGGCGCTAGGTTCGTTTTACTGTCTCGTTGATAGAATTCTATTTTGTACTCTACGCCTAGCTCTTCAAGAAGCCACAAAATTCGCTGCGAGCGAGAGTTATTTAAATGGTGAAGTGTTAGCATACCCCGTCCTTAATACGCTTAGATTAACGCTATTGTTTTTGTGTTGTACTATATACACTTTATAAAGCAAGCAGGTTTACAATAACCAGCGAATTGATAAGTTCTATGCAAAATCTCACTAAAGAAGACATTCAACAGCACGCCGTGGTTAACGAACAAAGCGTAGAAATCCGCGTTGCATTACCTTTAACGCCTCTTAAAACTCAGCAATGGGCAGAAAAATTTTGCGGCTTGTTTGATTTCAAGCTTTCAGAAACAGATTGGGGAGCCGACCGGTTTCAGGCAGTGATCACGGCAAACAAAGGTGATACAGATTTGCAATGTATGCTTTGTATAGAGTGGCTTTGCGAAGCAATATGGCTAGAGCCTATAGGTACACAGCAGTCACCATCCATTATTTTAAACTACTTGATTCAACAATAGTGTAAGCCTTGTCACTTTACGTTGGGTTTGGCTTTTCATTAAAACTAGTATTATTCTAAGGAAAATCCCCGAGGGACGAGAGGGCTAAGCGATATATATTTTGCCTTCAAAAAACACCGCCCTCTTACTATGCGGTTCAAGGAATTAACGAGTGGTAACAGCCCGGCTAATAAAGTACGTATCAGCTTTGCTCATCAGTTGGGTAATACTAAGCGTCAACGCTTCGGCTAGCAGTCAGCTTACTGTCAACGAATCCTTTGAGCGTGAAATTATTAATCACTACGCGCGTTTAACTATCGCGCCAAGCAGCGCCACATACTTTGATATTTTAAACGACAACATTGCCGTTCAAGCCCCGTCGTCAAACGGACGGGTATGGTACTCTACTGAACTTGTTCATACAGGCTACAGCCCAATACCACTGGAGCTTAATATTGACAGGCTGAACGTTGACGACTTACAAATATTTCTTCTTGATAGCAGCGAGCGCATTGTTAAGTCTTATCGATATCAGGCTGGTAAAGGTGATTATTCTTTAAGACAGCCCCTTCCCAATATTAGGCTAGCTTTCACCCTTCAGCCTTACCAAAACGCTCGCTTGTTGATCGCTGTAAAAGATGAGGGGCTTAAGTACTTTCCTATTACATTGTGGAAGAAAGACCTTCTAGTCCAGCACGACACCAACATGCTTACCTTACTCGGCGCGGTTTCCGGGATCATGGCGTTAATTGCTTGCTATTTTCTATTTTCTTATCTTTATCAACGTATCCCCACGCGCTTTTGGCTTACCATGTCGTCGCTCGTTCTTATCGCTCTGCTTTTTATAACCGTGGGAGGGGTAGCGATTTGGCCAAGCCTGACCAACGGTAGTGAACATTTTTATGCGGTTTGTTTTGGCATATTGTTATTGTGCATTGCAAAAGTAACGCACCACCTATTCGCCCGTATTCCCTTTATTTTGCGCGCGTTAAATTATTTTGTACCTTTAGTAGCAACCCTCTATTGCTTTACTGTAAATGCGTATACCACATCCATTACGCTACTGATATTAACCGCTGGAATGGGGCTATATCACGTCTTACTGGCCTTGGTGTTTAAGGACAAGGGCAGCCAAGCGGTAAGTATTACCTATATTCTTGCCTGGCTTTCCTTTTACGCATTCTACGCACTAGTGACGCAGAACTTATTCAATAATTTGGTTTATACCGTCGATGTTGCTATCGGTATGCTCTTCTTTCTTACACTCGGTTTTCTATGTTTTGGTTTTGCCGTCATAACTAAAGAAGAAGTTTTAAATCAACGCCAGCTTTCAACTCAGGCAGAAACGATTTCTAGCTTGAATCACTTCTATGATTTGTTCCGGCATTCAGCCGAAGGGCACTACACGTCTACATGGGATGGAAAGCTCATTTCAGTAAATCCCGCGATGTGTAAAGTTTTTGGCTACGACAATGAAGAAGAGATGCTTGCCGAAGCAGAGAACACAAAAGTGTTCTACGCCAGTGCTGAAGATAGACAAATTTTACTGGGTGAAATATCGCAGCAAGGCCACGTTACCGGCAAAGAAATACGAGGCAAGCGCCGCGACGGTAGTGAATTTTGGTTTTCTTTATCGTGTCAAATTCGAGAAAACGACGAAGGCAGCTTTTTGTACGGCTCAATTATAGATATCACAGAGAAAAAACAATCAGATTTAAGCCTTCAGTATTTAGCTACTCATGATTCACTCACGGGTGTTTTTAATCGACGTCAGTTTGAATTGGTGTTTAAAGAAAAAGTGCTCGAAGCGGACGATACACCAATATGCTTGCTGTTTTTAGATCTCGATAGGTTTAAGGTGGTTAACGATACCTGCGGCCACAAAGCCGGGGATGTACTTATTAAAGATATTGCCCGCCTTATTGAAAATACGTTGCTGCCAGAAGCACAATTAGCTCGCCTTGGGGGAGATGAGTTCGGCGTGATCTATTCAAATATCGATACCGATGCCGTTTACTTGAATGCCGTAAAGATCCTCAACGCTGTTCAAGCTTATCGATTTATGTGGGACAACCGCATTTTCAACTTAGGTGTGAGTATAGGGATGGTTGTTTGTGACGACGCCGATGTAAGCTCTGGTCAGTATTTAAGTATGGCGGATGCGGCGTGTTACTTTGCAAAAGAACAAGGTCGAAATCAAGTTCATAGATACAACAAGAATGATGAAAGTATGCAGCGCTATCAGCGCGAGCTCGATTGGGTATCTTCGATAAATAATGCGCTAGAAGAAGGCCGCTTCGAGCTTTTCTATCAATCGTTAAGGCCATTGAGCAAAACCGCCGATGGACACTATTATGAAGTATTACTAAGGCTGCGAGAGAAAGATGGGAAGCTTGTAGAGCCTGCCAATTTCTTGCCCACAGCTGAGCGATTTGAAATGAACGTGAGTGTGGATAAATGGGTAGTAACGAATACGTTCAAGTGGTTGTCTGAAAACCCTGAACACCTAGCAGAATTGAAACGATGCAGTATTAACCTTAACTGTCACTCGCTGGCAGATAGGGATTTCACTCTGTTTATTTTAAATGCATTTGAGACCTTTAACATTCCGTACAACAAGATTTGCTTTGAGGTTATCGAGTCGGTAGCCATTATCAAAATGGAAGACACCCTTGCCTTTATGCGAACGTTTAACCGCCTTGGGTGTTCTTTTGCCCTTGACGATTTTGGCAGCGGTTTCTCCTCGTACAGCTACCTGAAAAGCTTACCGGTGAGTCAGGTAAAAATTGACGGTATGTTTATTAAGGACATGCTTAACGATAGTGTGGACACCGCAATGGTCGCATCCATTAACGATGTAGCAAAAGCTATGGGCATGCAAACTGTAGGCGAATTTGTTGAAAATGAAGGTACGATGGCGCAACTCGGAAAAATGGGCGTTGATTTCGCTCAGGGCTTCGGTGTTGCTAAGCCTGCCCCTTTGCGAGAATTCCAACCTCTATAATAACCATATCTGATGCTTGTGTTACGAAAAAAGTGATAGCACAAGCGTCTACTCGCGTATAATAAAATGGTAGACTTGCAAAAATAGAAGTCACCCCCACTTATTGCCTACTGTCCAAAGTGTAGAAGTAACATGAGTAGCAAACAGCCTAAATACGAATATGTCAGTACTGCAAAATTACCCACTAGAATGGGTGATTTTAAAATACACGGCTTTGTTGAAGCCAGCGGCCAAGAGCACGTTGCCCTTTCCTACGGGGAGTGGAAAGCTGATGATGTAGTGCCTATTCGTATTCATTCAGAATGCTTAACCGGCGATTCTTTATTCAGCACCCGATGTGACTGTGGCTTTCAGTTGGAAAAAGCCATGCAGAACATTGTAGATAACGGGCACGGTGTTTTGCTTTATTTACGCCAAGAAGGCCGAGGTATTGGTCTTTTAAATAAAATTCGCGCCTACAACCTGCAAGACAGCGGTATGGACACCGTTGAAGCTAACGAGCACCTTGGCTTTGACGCCGACTTAAGAAGCTATGATATCTGCAAGCTAATGCTAGATACGCTTAATGTAAAGCACGTTGAGCTTATGACAAATAACCCGAAAAAACTGGCAGCATTAAAGGCACTCGGTATAGATGTGGTAGCGAGAAAGCCTATTGACCACGGCATCACTAAAGACAACAAACACTATCTCAAAACGAAGACAGAGAAGCTTGGCCACGCTTTCGACCCGCACGTTTTCAAATAGTTAGGCACAACGGCTTTGCCTATCATGCTTTAACGCTTTCCCCTTTTTAAAAAATGCCCACGTTTAATGTGGGCATTTTCTATTCAGCTTAGGTTAATTATACGTTGACCATAATGTATACAGACTTACCACATTGCGCGCGAAAGCAGCTGCTTGGCAGCACAGCAATTTATTACCAGTTCGCATAGAAAATTACCTTCTGAGTGGGCAATTCTCTATGCGGATTGGTATAAGGAGAATGTATGAAAAACATAGCCTTATCTGTAGTTTTAGCGCTAGCCAGTGCCTCTGCGCTGCCTGCGCTTGCTCAATCGAACACAAGCTTTAGTCAGGCTTCGTCTACAGCTCAGCAATATTCTGACGCAGACTTAGACAGTGTACTTGCGCCCATTGCACTATATCCAGACACGCTTCTTACACACATTTTGATTGCTTCTACCTATCCCTTAGATGTGGTTGCGGCCGATCGCTGGCGTCAAAGTAATAAGCATTTAGCACCGCAGCAGGTAGAGAGTGTATTAGACGGCGTTAGCTGGGACCCTAGTGTAAAAGCGCTCGCGTCTTTCACTGAACTACTTAACACCATGGCCAATGATCTTGAGTGGTTACAGCAGCTTGGCGACAATGTGCTTGTTGACCAAAGCCGTGTATTAGACCGTGTACAGGTACTAAGACAGCACGCGCACAACACGGGTAACCTAGTAACCAACGACTATATTGAAGTTGAGACAGAACGTGAACGCAGCCGAGAGATCATTTACATTGAGCCTCGTCGGCGAGAAGTAGTGTATGTACCGTATTACGACCCCCATGTGGTATATGGCAACTGGTGGCACGCGACTTCCCCTGTACGCTGGCGTCATCACGTAAGCTATCACCAACATAGCAATGTATATTGGTCTCCCAGTGTACACCTTTCTACTTTTTTCTTTTTCGGTAGTGTGCACTGGCATAACCGTCACGTAGTCATTCACCGTGAGCCCGTGCGCCGTTATTACCACGGTAGCCCACGAAAACGTGTTGTAAGTCGTGACTATCGCCGTTGGGAGCACAATACAGTACATCGCCGGGCACGTTATTCTGAACGCGTAGTGAGCAGTGCGCCTTCGCGATACGAACATGCCGGTGTTACCCGGGCTAAACATTTATCAAATAAGCACGTTAAAACGGTTAATACGCCGACGCATCATAACGATAAACGTTTTACTAAGCCTTTAGCGCGATCTGTTGAGAAGCCCTTAGCGCGTACTAATGAAAAGCCCTTAGCGCGCGCTAGTGAAAAAACCTTAGCGAGGTCTATCGATAGCAAACCGGTCAAACGGACTATCGAGCCTAAACAAGTAACACCACTAAGAAAAAGTCGCTCTCAGAAGAAGCAAGATTCAGCCAATCGCAAGCAATCAATAGAACATGCGCTGAAACGCAATCAAGCGGTGGCCAGAAGTGAAAAGCCAACGAGGGACAACGCATTAAAGCAACTAAAGCGTGTTAAGCCTGATCGAGTGACGCCCTCTCCACAGCCAAAAAGGTATGTGAATAGTGGTGAAACACTGCCGCGCTCAACGAAGCAAAGCGTCAATCGCCAGCGAGTTGAAAGAACAAGTCCTCAGCATCGCTCGATTGCTCGAGAGACGAATAAACCAAAACGTATTGAACGAGCCAGTAGCAACAGACCTGTTAAACACGCTCAACGGGAAAGATCACAAAGGCAAATCTCCCGAGTAGAACGCAGCGTTTCAAAAGGTAATAGCTATAGGGACTAGGCTTTAAGCAAACGTGGAAAAAAATGACACTTTTAACAGGCTTGCCGACATTAGGTCGCAAGCCTTTTTATCATCACCAGTATTAATAACCTGATTATTGTGTGGCTTCGTGAGCTTTTACCAAAGCTTCAACAAAGCGAACAGGAGACTGCGTATCAAGGTTGAAGTAAAGTGAAGGCTCAATAAGCTCAAGCTCCATTATTGCCCAGTTGTTATTCTGCCTTACTAAATCGACCCGCGCATAAAGCGCCTCGTATGGCATAGCTGACAGCGCCTTTGTCGCGATGTCTAACTGTTCTTTATCTACGACAACGGAATGTAAACTACCTCCATGCTCTTCTTGTACGCGGAAATCGCCTTTTTGCGGTACCTTTTTGATGGCATGGCTATATTCCCCACCGAAATAAAATAACGAGTATTCTCCTTCTTCAACAACGCTTTCTAAAAACGGCTGAATCATGAAGTCACGTTGATTAAAAACGTTACAGAGCACCTGCTGCTGATTATGCCAATCGACGACCGACAGCTTAAAGGTATCGTCAGCGTTGGCACTGAGTGTGGGTTTAATTACCAAGGTGTCACAGCTAAAGTGTGTAAATGCTTGCTCTATAACATTGTTATTAAAATCTTTCCCCCATATTGTTTTAACAATGGGTATGCCTTTACACTGCAAGTCTTTAAGGTAGTGCTTTTCTATATTCCACTGAATAAGAGCCAGGGGGTTGAGCAAAATAGCGCTCGACGCGTCGATCTGATCTAAACACTTCATAAAAGCTCTCGGGTGCTGCTGATAATCCCAAGTGCTTCGTACGATCACATAGTCAAATCTATCCCACTTTTCTGACTGGCTATGCCAGGATATGGTCTCTACAGACCAGCCTCGCTCATTAAAATATGGAACCAACAGCTCGTCGTAAACAAAAAAGTCTTCAAGGTGAACGGTGGAAAGAAAGGCGATAGCAGGCATGTTTGTCTCCTTCAGTTTATTCGGGCCACTTGCACTTTAAACTTTTTTATAACAGTGACTTCTATACAAAAGTTAAATGGCCCAAAAACCGTTATTTCCGTAAACTGTGGCGAACATAGCATACCTCTAATTTTTAACCTACACTTAACCCCAAATACTTGTTGGAGATTGGCATGCAGTACCCTTGGCTCCTTGAAGGTCACAAAATTTTTCGCGTTGTGATTGTTGTACAACTACTCATTGCTGTAGCGATTGGTGTGTTTACGGGTGAACTTTTACCTGCGTTTATATTTGGTGTTCCTATTGCAGCTTTGCCGCTTATACTCAGCCTTCAAAATCCCTACTCAGCTATAAGCCGCCATGCTATGGCTATCGGCGTTCAGTTGCTAACAGCCCTCCACATCCATCAATCTTTCGGTTTAATTGAAGTCCACTTCGAGATTTTTGTTCTTCTTGCCTTTCTTTCTTATTTCAGAGACTGGAAAGTGGTTGCAACAGGAACTGCTGTTGTTGCCGTTCATCATATCTCTTTCTTCTTTCTGCAGTCTGGCGGTGCACCGCTAATGATCTTTGAAGAAGGTCATGTAACCTTCCCTATCTTGCTCATGCATGCTGCTTTTGCATTAAGCGAGGGTGGCGTGTTGATGTACATGGCTAAGCAAAGTAATCAAGAGGGCGCGGGGGCAGCCGAACTGCGCTTGGCCATTGAAACAATGCAAAAAAACGATGGTAAGCTCGATTTATCTGTTGACCTAAATCTCGGAAACAAAATAGTCAGGCCTTTCGCTGAACTTATCGATCAAGTGAAATCGCTGATTGAGCTTGCTTCCAATTTAACAGACGAAGTTGTAAAGGGCTGCGGTAAAATGGAATTGGCAGCCAATAACATGTTCGAAATTAGCAGAAATACAGACCAAGAAATTGCTATGGTCTCGGCGTCGTCAGAAGAAATCGCACAAACCATGCAGCTTTCAACAGAGCAAACTACTCTTGCTAGCGACAAAGCATCGGCAGCGCAAAATGCTTCCCAATCTACCCGCGATTCTATTTCTCAATCCAGTAAAACAATAGATTCGTTGCGCAACACACTAAATGCTGCAGCGCAGACTAACTCTGCGCTTAACGAACAGTGTTCACATATTTCTGATGCCATGCGCTCTATCACTGCTGTGGCTGAACAAACTAATTTGCTTGCACTGAATGCTGCTATTGAATCAGCCCGCGCTGGCGAACACGGTCGTGGTTTCGCCGTGGTTGCCGACGAAGTGCGCACTCTGGCCATTCGTTCAAAAGAAAGTGCAGACCAAATTACTAGTATTACTGAACAATTAGTGGCGCAAACCGCCAGTTCAGTTGAACAAATGCAAACGTGTATCCAATTAGTGGATGAAGCGGTCATTTCAAGTGAAAGCGCCACCTCGGCCATGTCAGAAATCATGCAGCAAATCCGCGAGGCCAGCGAGAGCATGACCGAAATAGCCACCTCTGCCGTAGAGCAAGAAACCGCGTCTGCTTCCATAGCGCAGAGCACCGCTCGTTTGAGTGAATTTACTTCCGAAGAACTCGCTACAGCTGAATCGCTCGCGGATGAAGTTGAAGTATTGTCACAAATTTCTCAGCGCATGCGCAGCGCAATTGAACGTTTTAAACTTTAAGCGCAGTAATTAAAGCAAAAATGAAAGGCATTACGCCTTATGCACAAAAAGACTAGCTGGCTATTACTAGCATTATGGGCGGTGGGCTTACTCTCTGCCCTGCTCTTGTATGGTCAGCGCCAACTCTCACAGTTCGACCCTAACGGCGAATTGCTGCACCGCACCACGGCGCCAGACTTTGATGCAACGCTTGTTGAGTTCTTAAAAAATCAGAACATCAAGGCGGGGTCAGTCATCCATGTGGGAACGCAGTCTCGCTGCTATTGCGATACGCTAACTACACCACACCAAACTCAGTTGCTAGCAAAGCTCGGGAATGACTATCACCAAGTTAGGTTAAACGTGGAGGATGTGCCCGAGCTAGCGGCTTTAATTGAGGCCGTGCCAGCGCTTATCGTGTTAGATAAACAAGCGCAACTTCGCTATCTAGGCCCTTATGCAACAGGCTATGGTTGTTTTACCGGCAAAAACCTTGTCGAACAAGTGGTGAGCTACACCACTCAGCTTCCCTATAACGGTGCCGTTATCAATGCAGACGCATCAGGTTGCTTCTGCTAAAACGCTGGCACAAATTTTGTTGGTTTCTTTGTATATCGCAATATTACTAATAATCGAGCTTGAAATGCGCATATTTTGCGCACTCTGTGTTCTTTAGTGAAAGCTTTACAAGGAGTCCACAATGTCAAAGCGCGCCGTTCTTTATCGCATGGTTACCCCGGACCATATTTGCCCCTTTGGGCTCAAATCAAAAGACCTACTAGAGAGAAAAGGCTATAAAATTGAGGATCATCACTTATCCAACCGAAGTGAAACCGACGCCTTTAAAGAAAAGCACAACGTGAAAACTACCCCGCAAACGTTTATCGATGATGAGCGCATTGGTGGTTATGACGACCTCAGAGAGTATTTCGATTTGAAACAGGAAAGCGAATTCGGGTCACGCTATACACCTATTATTGTGATTTTTTCTTTAGCTGCGCTTATGGTACTTGCGCTTATGTTAAAAGGCGGTCTACCAGCAGGGCTAGAGCCTTTTATATTGAATTTCATTGGAGTGGCGATGGTAATACTTGCCCTTCAAAAGCTGCAAGACTTAGTGGCTTTCTCAAACCAGTTTATTACCTATGACTTATTAGCAATGAAGCAGGTACGATACGCGTATATTTATCCTTTCGCAGAGGCGTTTGCCGGGCTTGGTATGCTTGCAGGGTTCCCTGCACTATTGGTCTCACCCGTTTCCATTTTTATCGGCGCCATTGGTGCGGTTTCAGTTATCAAGGCGGTTTATATCGATAAGCGCGAGCTTAAATGTGCCTGTGTGGGCGGTAACTCAGACCTCCCCCTTGGCTTTATATCACTGACAGAAAACCTAGCCATGTTAGGGGCCGGACTTTACATGTTGTCTGCATGGCTAGCCTAGTCTGAAAGATTGCTGAGGCTAGATAACCCGTCGTCCTATTGTGCTTCTTCGATAGGACGACTCATGCCTTTTAGGTGGGACACTACGCTGCGGCCTAACGCACTTAAATCATAGCCGCCTTCTAGCATACTTACGATACGACCTTTGCAACATGTATCAGCAACGACGCGAAGCTGTTGACTTACCCAGAAATAGTCATCTTCTACTAGGCGTAGGTGAGCCATTGGGTCTTCAGCGTGAGCATCAAAGCCTGCAGAGATAAAAATCAGTTCAGGCTGAAAGTTACGCAATGCATCAAACCAATGCTGCACTTTTTCTCTAAAAACGTCTCCTGTTGTGCCGGCTTCCAGCGGTACCGAGAGAATATTACTTGCCGACACCGGCGAGCCACTGTGCGGATAAAAAGGGTGCTGAAAACTGCTACACAGCATAATGCGCTGGTCGCCAGCAACAATTTGCTCGGTTCCATTTCCGTGGTGCACATCAAAATCGACAATGGCTACCCGTTTCAGCTCATAGTTTTGAAGCGCGTAGCGAGCAGCTATAACAATGTTATTAAAAATACAAAATCCCATAGCACTATCGTATGTCGCGTGGTGTCCTGGTGGCCTAGTGGCACAAAAGGCTTGCCGGTCATTGCCATCCATTACCCAATCGACAGCATTACACCCTGCACCAGCCGACTCAAGCGCAGCGTTTAGGCTGTGGCGCATTAAGCCAGTATCTTCATCTAACCATGCCACGTTATCTTTGTTTTCTGAATACAGCGTTTTTTCGTGGTCGTTAAATATAGATTGAGCCGCATGCTCAAACACACTTTTTACATAATATGGGTCGTGCGCTAGTTTCAGGTAGGATTCGGCAATAGGCGTAGCGTCAGCATGTTCACACACCATATCTAATCCTGAAGAAAGCAGTTGGTCGTCAATCGCAAACAAACGGTCTGGCGACTCGGGATGGTCTTTGCCTAAATCGTGTTTAGTGCCGTGCTTGCCACGAAATATTTTAATTGTCATGCAGTGATGCCACGTCTAGTACTAACTCTATATCACTGGGGTCGCCAGTAAATTTTCGTTTAAATTTGGCTTGTTCGAAAATAGCGATCATGGGGCTATTATCGCCACGCACGTAAGCCATCATTTTCGCAATGCCTCTTATTTTTGCTACCGTGATAAGCTCGTTTAACAAGCGGCTTGCCATGCCTTTTCCTTGCTGGGTTTCCCGAGTGACAAAAGCAGCTTCACAGGTATTGTCGTTTGGGTTGTAGTAGAAGCGACCCACCGCGTGAATGGTAATGCGCGAGCCTTCTTGTCTTACTATGCATAACGCTGCATCAGAGCTTTGATCCACCGACACCAAGTTACATGACTTTTCACGCGACATTTGTTTCGGGTCGTAGTTGTAACGCAGCCTTAACGTTTCTTTAGTATGGGAATAGAAAAATTCTTGCAGCCGCCTTTCATCTGCAGGATTAAGCGGGCGCATGTAAAATGTTTCACCCTGTATATTGAGCTTTTTAAGCTGAATAGCCCCTAGTTCCGGAATATCTGTGGGGTACTTTTCTTGATAATGGGGCACCCAGTAATGCTGACGCACTTCTTCTAATAATGCGGCACGGAATTTAGGGTGGGCCACGCGAATAAGCTCTAACGCACGCTCTCGAATGCTTTTTCCTTTAAGCGATGCTATGCCGTATTCGGTAACTACATACTGTACATTACCGCGTGACGTTACCACGCCTGCGCCTTCGCTTATACGCGGTGTAATACGTGAAATAGTTTCGTTTTTTGCGGTAGAAGGAAGCGCAATAATGGCTTTACCGCCTTTACTAATGGACGCGCCAGTTACGAAGTCAACTTGACCGCCTATGCCGCTGTAAAAGTCATAGCCCAGTGAGTCAGCTACCACCTGCCCGGTTAAATCCACTTCTAGGGCGCTATTTATGGCAACCATATTGTCGTTTTTAGCGATATTAGTAGGTTTGTTGACATAGCTACTCGGGTAAAACTCAATGTGTGGGTTACTATCAATTAAATCGTATAGGTTGCGTGTACCAATGGCAAAGCTGGTAACAATTTTACCGGGGTGAAAAGTTTTCTTTTTATTCGTAATAGCGCCAGACTCTAACAGTTCAATAATACTGTCAGTGAGCATTTCACTATGAATTCCTAAATCTTTGTGGTTACACAGGTATTTAAGGGTGGCACTGGGTATTTTACCAATACCGAACTGCAATGTAGCCCCATCGTCCACCAGCATAGATACATACTGACCAATTCGTTCTGCCACCGAATCAATGGGCGGCGGCGTCACTTCAACCAACGGCTCTTCGGCTTCTATGCACGCCGTGATTTCACTGATATGAATATAGGAATGTCCAGCAGTTCTTGGCACTTGAGGGTTAATTTGAGCAATAACTTTTTTGCTTTGCCTGATGGCAGACATGGCAATATCTACCGCAGGGCCTAGCGAGCAGTAGCCGAATTCATCGGGAGGGCTTACATTAACCAGAGCGGCATCAAGCGCCAGTGTACCATCGCTAAACAAGCTTGAAATTTCAGAGAGAAAAACAGGGGTGTAGTCGGCGCGGCCTTCGTCAACGGCTTTTCGCATGGCCTCACCACCAATGAAAAACGTGTTGGCTTTAAAAAGGTTCTTATACTCGTCTTTTACCCATCGGGTGTCGCCTAAGGCCAACATATGCACCAGTTCAATATCGCTGAACCCTTCGCTATTATCAATAAGGTGCTGTACCAATGCGTGCGGTACTGCCGCATTTCCCCCGACAAAGACACGACAACCCGACTTTATTAGCGACGACCATTGCGGCGCTTGAGGTAAGTTAAATGCCATTTCCTTCTGCCCCGTGTTAAGCAATGCCCCATCATGCCATAAATATAGGTAATTTTATGTATTAACCCCCACCTGAATATAAGCGATTAGTCTTACCTTACAAAACAAACCAGTAGTAACAAAAAAGCCTACTCATTAAATAAGTAGGCTTTAAACATTGGCGATCTTTTTGACGCAACAAATATTACGCCGGTAGCACCGTTTCAAAAGGTCAGCTCCCTGTGTGTAACACTATTCACTAGTAGCGAAACTTCTCCAGCCAATTTCTGAAAAAGGGTGAAATTACTGATTTACTATTAGCTAAGCGATGACCATCGTTAAGCAATAGCAACTGAGCTTTTTGGTGACGTGCATACTTAAGGCTGTTTTCAATAGGTACGATGTCATCATTCCAACCATGCACCAAGCTCACATAACCATCGTACGGGAAGCGTTGAATCTTGTAGTTGGGCAAGTAAAGCGCAGGCGCCATCAAAAACACGCCTCTGGCTGAAATCTGACTGGCGGCAGCAAGTGATACATAACCGCCCATGCTCGAGCCTACTAACACAACGTCATTACACTTTTCAGCGATGGTTTCTTTTAATCGCTCTAGGCGGGCTTCGGGACAGTCGAGATCTTGATAATCGATACTCTCAACACCAAAGCCCATATCGTTTGCTACATTCGAAAGCGTGGTTATCTTACTGCCCCATGGCCCGCTTTCTTTACCGTGAGAAAAAACAACGGTGGTCATTACCAATATCCCTCTGTAAAAAATGAAAAGTTTTTCCCCACTCTAGCGTACTTACTCGTTATTTGTCTTCCTTATGAAATAGTTTTCTACCATAACGTAGAACATAGGAACGAAGAATATCGCTAGAAAAGTCGCTGCAAACATGCCGCCCATTACCGCAATACCAATAGCGTTTTGGCTTGCTGCACCTGCACCACTGGCTAATGCTAATGGCGTAACCCCTAAGATAAACGCCATTGACGTCATCAAAATTGGGCGAAAGCGCTGAGATGCCGCATTAGAAACAGCGGTCATCAGGTCTTCACCGTTTTCGTACTGCTCTTTAGCAAACTCTACGATAAGAATGGCGTTTTTCGCCGCTAAGCCTACGGTAGTTAAAAATGCGACCTGTAAATACACATCGTTGGGCAGGTTAAATATGAAGGCCGCGGTTACCGAACCTAAAATACCTAAAGGCACAACAAGCATTACCGCAAAGGGTACCGACCAGCTTTCGTACAACGCCGCTAAACACAGAAAGACAACCAAAATAGAAATGGCATAAAGCATAGGAGCCTGAGAACCCGCCTCTTGTTCCTCATAAGATAAGCCTGACCACTCAATGGCAAAACCAGGAGGCAGCTGTTCAACCAGCTTCTGCATTTCAGCCATGGCTTCACCTGACGATACGCCTTTTGCCGCGCTCCCCTGAATGTTAACCGAAGACAAGCCATTAAAACGCTCTAGCTTGGGCGAGCCGTACACCCACTCTGTTGTTGAGAATGTACTGAAAGCTACCATTTCTCCGTCGCTGTTGCGCACAAACCACTTATCTAGGTCTTCAGGCGTCATACGATGGGGAAGATCTGCCTGCATATACACACGCTTAATTCGGCCTTTATCAATAAAGTCATTCACGTAGCTTGAGCCCCAGGCGATTTGCAGTGCGTTATTGATCTCACTTAAATTCAAGCCAAGTGCCGATGCTTTTTCGCTATCAATGTTGATTTTAAACTGGGGCACATCGCTTAAACCGTTAGGGCGGACACCTGCCAGTTTCGGGTTCTGAGCAGCCATACCTAACAGCTGATTGCGCGCATTCATCAGTGCCTCATGGCCATTTCCACCACGGTCCACCAGCTGCATGTCGAAGCCCGTTGCGTTACCTAATTCCATAATAGGTGGCGGCACAATTGGAAACGCTGACGCATCTTCAATCTGGCTAAATGCGCCAAACGCTCTACCCATTACAGCAAAGGCCGAGTTGTTTTCGTCACGCACACTCCAGTCATTGAAGTTTAAGAATGCCATACCGGCATTTTGCGCTTGCCCCGCGAAGCTAAAGCCCACTACCGCAAACATTCCGTTTACCGCTTCTTGTTCTTGCTCAAGAATGTAATCTTCAACCTGCTTAATGGATTCTAGGGTACGCCCTGCTGTCGCGCCCGGAGGTGTGCTTACCAACACCATCATTCGACCTTGGTCTTCATCTGGCAGAAAGGCTCCAGGAAGCTGGCTAAAGATAAATACCATTCCACCCACCAGTAAGCCGTATACAACGAAGTAGCGCTTAAAACGCTTTGCCATGTGGTTAGTTGTTTTCTGATAGCGGTCGCGTCCTTTGTTAAAGGTGCGATTAAACCATCCAAAGAAACCTTTATTCTTGTCGTGTTCCTCTGAGTGCTGCTTCAATAAAGTGGCACATAATGAAGGCGAAAGCACAATAGCAACCAGCACTGAGAATGCCATAGCTGAAACAATAGTTACTGAGAACTGTCGGTAAATAGCTCCGGCTGAACCGCTGAAGAAAGCCATAGGAATAAATACCGTTGATAGTACCGCGGCAATCCCCACAAGTGCACCGGTGATTTGCGACATAGACTTCTTCGTCGCTTCGGCAGGCGGCAAGCCTTCTTCTTCCATGATGCGTTCAACGTTTTCTACAACAACAATAGCGTCATCAACAAGAAGACCGATAGCCAACACCATAGCAAACATGGTCAATACATTGATACTAAAACCAAAGGCCAGTAACACCGAGAAAGTCCCAAGTAGAACAACAGGTACAGCAATGGTGGGAATAAGCGTTGCGCGCCAGTTTTGAAGGAACAGCAGCATCACCAAGAACACTAGTACAACCGCTTCGATAAGCGTGTGAACCACTGACTCGATAGAAAGCTCAATAAAAGGCGAACTGTCTACTGGGTAAACCACTTTCACCGTATCAGGTAGGTTTGAACGCAGCTCTTCAACTCGGGCTTTTACCGCTTTGATGGTGTCTAGCGCATTCGCACCTGAAGCAAGGCTTATCGCCATTCCTGATGCAGGCTTGCGATCATAACGGACAATAACGTCATAACTTTGCGCACCAAGCTCAACTCGTGCAACATCACGCACGCGAACTTGTGAACCGTCTGTGTTCACACGAAGCACGATATTCTCAAAATCTTCTACGGTTTGAAGGCGGCTCTGCGCTTGAATCGTGGCGTTTATTTGTTGATTTTCGATGGCAGGTAAACCGCCCAACTGCCCCGCTGACACGTCGGTATTCTGCACTTGTACTGCACCCTGCACGTCTGTAGGCGTCAAGTTATAGCTGTACAGCTTATCTGGGTCTAGCCAAATTCGCATTGAACGCTGTGCACCGAATACTCTTACGTTACCCACACCGTTAACCCGAGAAATAGGGTCACGGAATTGGGAAACGAGCAGATCGCTTAAGTCGTACTGCGTCATTGAGTCGTCTTCAGAGTAAAAGCCTACCGCCAATGCAAACGCGCTGTTTGCCTTAGTCACGGTTACCCCTTGTTGCTGCACTTGTGTGGGCAACAGTGGTAATGCCCCCTGCACCTTGTTCTGAGTTTGCACCTGTGCAATATCGGGGTCAGCACCAGGCTCAAAAGTGAGCGTGATCGACATGCTGCTGTTAGAGCTGCTTGCAGAGAAGTAACGAAGGTTATCAATGCCTGTTAGGCTTTGCTCAATAACTTGTGTTACCGAGTTTTCGACAGTCTCTGCAGATGCACCTGGATACGTTGCTGAGATAGTCACCGATGGTGGCGCTACCTTTGGGTATTGTTCAATGGGGAGTGAGGTAATTGCCAACACACCCGCCATCATTGTAATAATCGCCAGCACCCATGCAAACACGGGCCTGTCTATAAAAAAACGAGCCATATTACTTAAATTCCTTGTTTGCTATCGTGAGCCACGTGATGAAGGTTGCCATTCTGATGGGTTAACTCTGGCGCCAGGCTTTACCTTCTGATAGCCAGTCACAATGACTTTTTCGCCTTCGTTCACGCCATTTAGCACAACGTACTGGTCACGGTATATCTTGCCGATTTCTAAGGTTCGGCCCTCTACCTCATTGTTTTGGTTCACTACATATACAGAGAGCGAACCATCTGGCTGACGTGTAGTAGCTCGCTGGGGAACAAGAAGCGCATTCTCACGTCCTGTAATAACGTGGCCTTTTACAAACAAACCAGGAAGCAACACGCCATCAGGGTTAGGCATTTCAGCGCGCAACGTTACCGAGCCTGTACTTTCATCAACCGTTACTTCAGAAAATTTAACGCTACCTTTTTGTTCGTAGCGCTTGCCAGTGACTTCATCTACGGTCAACTCAACATCCATTGAGCCTTGCTTACGCATAGACTGACGAAGAGTAATGATAGATGCGCCAGATTCCTGCATGTCGATATAAACAGGGTCCAATTGAGTAATAGTGGCTAACTGCTGTGCTTGATTTGTGGTAACCAGCGTGCCTTCGGTAACATATGAGCGGCTAATTCGACCGCCTATGGGCGCGTAAACCTTGGTGTAGCCCATATTAACTTTAGCAACATCAACTGCCGCTTCAGCCACACTTATCGCTGCTTGCGCTTGCTCTTTTTGCGCAATAACATCGTCATATTCTTGTTTGCTCACCGCATTTTGTGCCACAAGGTCATCGTAACGTCGCGCTTTGGCTTCCAATGTTTTTAGATTTGCTTGAACACTCTTAAGGTCAGCTTTGGCACTGTTCAGCTGTGCTAGGTAGCGCGCTTCATCTATTTGATATAGCTGCTGCCCTTTTTCCACATATGCGCCTTCTTCAAACAAACGTTCAGTGATAACACCATCCACCTGAGGTCGCACTTGCGACTGGCGCGACGGACTGACGCGGCCTGGCAACACCATTTCATGCACTACAGGTTGTTGTTTCAGCGTAACTACCGATACTGATGGAGCAGGCATGCCTTGCTGAGCACCTTGCTGTGCTTGCTCGCCTTCGTTCGAACACCCAATAACACCCAAAAGGGTTATTAATGCTGCTGTAACATAAAAAATGCGGCTCATAAAATTTCTATTTCCCAATAACTTTCATACAGAGCACAGCCATGGTTCTGTATCGTTAAATTAAACGTTAGTTGTGCTTCCAATGCGCCGAGTTACCCCAATCCCTACGTTCGGGCAAGAAGAGGATAATCGGAAAAGACATGGCATAGCTAAGCGATCATTAATACGAATCTACGCGCTTATAGGTCATATTGTGCGCATTTAACGATAATAATAAAAGCCAATGAAGGCGAAGTTACCGATGTTGTCGGTCAGTTACCGATGCCTATGTACATTATGCGAATAATACGAAGCTAATAGGCAACACATATTCTATTTAGACGAATAGTAACGGCTAAGAACTTGATAAGCGTGGATAACTGACTGTGCTTCTTGTTGCGTTCCACCTTTATCTGGGTGAGCGGATTGCAGTCTGCGTTTGTAAACATGTTTTAGCTGCACAAGTGTGACGGGCTCGCCTTCGGACAGCCCAAGTACAGTGTGAGAAGTGCTGATATCTTCTTGGTCATGCCTGCTATTACAGCCACCCGACATCCTTTGCCAAAATGCATTTAGCAATGTGTCTACGGTTTTACGGTCAGTTTCTTCAAAATTACCCCAATCTAGATAATACTCAGCAAGCGCATCATGGTTTTGTAACGCCGTCACCGCTTGTTCATCATTACTATGAGCTGGGACACTCTCATCAAAATTATTGAGTTTTATGCCTAGTGCATGAATCTCTAACACACCTTCATTTTGCTCTATCCAATACTGCTTTAACTGATACAGTGCATGAAACAGAATAAAATGCGTTTTAAAAAGCATTAGCGGGTCGCGCAGCGCATCTTCATCGAACAGCTTATAAGGCGCTTTTTTTAATAGCTCAATAAGCGCATACTCAGAAATACCGTTAATAAACAGCGCTTTTTGCGTCGATAAAACATCAACAAGAAGTTCAGCTTGCAATGCGTGTATATTTCTGGCGTCCGGTTGTGTATTCAAACCTAGTACCTATTAATTAACGTCGGTAGAAGAAGATAAACCAAGCGGTCAAATATGTCGCGTGCGGGCGTAGGTGAATTTTGTTTATCGAAAGTAAACCAAATTACCTCTTTCACTGTTCAAGTAGGTTGGTCAAACTAAAATAACAACCTTGGAGTTCCCTTGAAAGCACTCATTGCCCTTACCAGTATTGTTGGTTTTTTAATGGTGGTTTTACCTGGACCGCTATATCAGTACGCCGGTGTTAGTTTAGGTACTGCATTTACCTCACTTCGTTTTGGCGTATATGTAGGCGGCGCAGCGTTAATACTAATTATTCTGCAAGTATTGATTAATCGCAAAAGCGTAAACTGGGGTAGTACACTTGTATGCGCGATTTTATCGTTAGTAGCAGTTGGCATGCCCGTTAGCATGATGAGTAAAGCGAGCGCCGTTCCCCCCATTCACGACATTACCACTGACGTAACAAACCCACCTGAGTTTGTTGCCATTGCACCACTTCGAGAAGGCGCACCAAACTCCATTGCCTATGAAGGTGGTGAGGTAACCAAACAGCAGCTTGAGGCTTATCCTGAAATTAAAACTCAGCGACTTCCTCAACCTATAAACGAAGTTTACATGGCTGCAGAAAAAGCCGTTGTAGCGCTTGGGTGGGAACGAGTAAGTGAAGGCGCAATCCCTAACACGGTAGAAGCAACCGATACTACCGCTTGGTTTGGCTTTAAGGACGACGTAGTCATTCGATTAACCGCCAAAAGCGATGACACCCTTGTAGATGTTCGCAGTAAATCGCGAGTAGGTAAAAGTGACTTGGGTACAAACGCTGAGCGAATTGAGACTTTCATGGCTGAACTAAGGAACCAGTTGGGTTATCACTAAACCAACCTAAAAAGCGCAGCAACTATATAAAAGCCCGACAGTGAATCGCTGTTGGGCTTCCTCTTTTTATCAATCTATCGAATGAGCTAAACACGGTCATCGAAGCCAGGGTTCGGTTTTGTTGTACTAGTGCGCGAGTTTAAGTACCACTACGCCGGCCACAATAAGCGCCACGCCGAAGTAACGGGCTAGCGACGACGGGTCGCCGTAAAACATCACGCCTACCAAAAACGTGCCCGCTGCACCTATACCTGTCCATACGGCGTATGCGGTACCTATAGGAATTTGTTTTTGTGCCATCCAAAGGCAAAAACCACTGGTAACCATAAATCCTATCGCCAGCAATATTCCCATTACACGGGTTTCCGCCTCTTGCGACATTTTTAGTCCTACGGGCCATCCAATTTCCAATGAGCCCGCAACGATTAAATAAATCCAGCTCACTTATATATCCTTAAAATTACTTGTTTTGGCTTATCGGTAGAATATACCTGCACGGCTATAGGATGATATTCAATGCATCTTAGCATGTTGCTATTCAGCGTTTTTCTTACTAAAGGCTAGCCAACTGAATGCTGACCATACCTAATACTGCTGCGTTTAAACGGTTGAACCAGCGCCAAAAGTTGGGACGCTGCATGTGGTGGGCAAAACGCGCTGTCAGCGTGCTCAACCCTATAAACCACACAATAGATGCCCCAATCGCACCGCCAACGAACCACCATTTGTTTTCTTGCCATTGGCTCGCCAAATTGCCCATCAACAGCAAAGTATCTAAATAGAAATGTGGATTTAACCAAGTTACCGCTAACGCAATAAGGAGCGCTTTTTTAAACGACAGCTGCTTTTTTGCCATTTCTAATACAAGAGCGTCATTTGCCAGCGAAGACTTTATCTTGTTAAACGCTATCCACAATAAAAACGCTACGCCAGCCCATTTGGTCACCGTTACTAGCATTGGGTACTCCTTAAGCAACAGGCCAAAGCCCATGGCACCCAAACTAATAGAAATGGCATCGCTTAAAATGAAGAGTAAAACAAATAGCGAGGTCCATTGCCTTTTCATCGACTGCTCAATCAGAAAGCTATTTTGCGCGCCTACTGCGATAATAAGGGTACCGCCCATCACGAAACCACTCGTTGCTGCCGCCAACATGATAAATGCCTCTTCGAATAAAGAATTGAATAAATATTTCTATGCACGTTTCTTGCTTTGATTTGCGGCACTTGCCGCTTAACGTGGGATCTGAATATCCCAGCAAGAAACTTAACTGACGCTATTTTATACACCTTGCACCACTTAATTAAATTAATGATACTTGTGTTACATAAGCATAATTAATATTTTTAACGTTCATTTCACAGGCTACAAAAATGTTAGATTACGACGCACTTCGGTGCTTTCATGAAGTATTGCGCTATGGCGGCTTCGAAAAAGGAGCACAGGCATTAAATCTTACACAGTCTGCCGTTTCGCAAAAAATTAAACGGCTAGAACAAAGTGTAGGCGGGCCTGTTATGGTGCGAACAAAGCCTCTTAGAGCAACGCCGCTGGGAAAAGAACTGCTTGCGCACATCCAGAAAGTGAGTGTATTGGAAGAAGCCCTTAACATCAAAAGCGGCTTAGAAGCTTCAGCAGCCCCTATTAGCGTGGCGGTGAATAATGATGTACTTGCTACTTGGTTTTCACAAGTTATGGCGGCGTTTAGCGATAAACGCGCTAACCCCGTTCACATCGTCAATGCTGATCAAACACAAACTAGAGACATTCTTCAGCAAGGTCGCGTTATGGCATGTATTAGCCAAACGGGCACGCCCGTTACTGGCGGTCAGTCGATAAGGCTAGGTACCATGCGCTATCAGCTTTTTGCGTCGCCGCGTTTTATCGAACGATATCTTCACAAAGGCGTGTCGCCTGATAGTGTGATGAAAACACCAGGCCTATTGTACGATGAGTATGATGTTACATTACTTACTGACTATCAAAGAGAGTGTTTACATATAGCACCTTCGTTCACCACGTGCCACTGGTACCCGTCGTCTCACGGTTTTGTAAAAATGGCGGTGGATGGTGTGGTATGGGCGTTACTTCCCACATTACAGGTTGTGCAAGAAGTGAAAGAAGGAGAGCTCATTGCACTTTTCCCTGATAAAGAGCTAGGCGTTCCTCTTTTTTGGCATTGGACTACCCTTGAATCGGCCGCCCTTGCCGACCTGACAAAAGCCGTAAAACAGGTCGCCAAAACACAGTTAAAATAACCTGCTATTGAGAGCTAGACATGCATTGGTCAGTTTTATGTTTCTCTTTAATACTGTACATCAACTTGTCGGCTTTAGTTAATAAGCTCGATAAATCTTTGCAACGACTTGCAAGACATTGTCCCCTGCGTTATGCCCATACTGATCATTAATTTCCTTGAATTTATCAATATCAATGAAAAGTAATGTTAGATAGCCGCCCTCCTTGTGGAAGTTATTCAACAGAGATTGCGCTCCCCCTTCCCAGCCACTGCGGTTAAGCACGTTGCATAACGAGTCAGTAGACGCGCGCTTAAATGCACTAAGCCTGTCATCATCGAGTTTTTTTACTTTCCTTGATGTGGCAATAGCAAAAATAAAGGCCTCGATAGTAATACCCACTATAAGAGAATATCGATACATGAATGCCGAGGCGTCTACGAAAACTAAACGAAAAAGCTGTAAGAATAAAAACCTAGGCTTTGCATTCTAGTTCCCAGCATGCCTACATATAAGGTCAGAGCCAAACAAAAGCCAATAAATAGGCTCATCATGAGCGTGTGGACCGACACCTGAGGTATCCCCACAAATAATGACTAAA